>DATGGM010000218.1:0-42060 GCA_035308525.1 Bryobacteraceae bacterium | reverse complement strand
CCTCGGCATGGACGACTTCGATCAGTCGGATGCCCTTGTCGGTAGCTTCCAGGCTCTTGCCCTGCCGCACAATGTAGTCCCGCTTGAGCAGCACCTCGATGATGGCCGCGCGCGTCGCGGGCGTTCCCAACCCGGTCTCCTTCATGGCTTCCGACAGTTCCTTCTCGTCGAGAGTTTTGCCTGCTGTCTCCATGGCCGTGAGCAGCGTGCCTTCCGTGAACCGCTTGGGAGGACGTGTCTTCTTCTTGAGGGCCTCCACTTCCCGGACCGTCTGCGTCTGACCCTGGATCAGGCCCGGAGGCAGCCTGGGCGCTTCCGGCGCTGGCTCCCGCCGCCGTTCGGGAACCACGTCCAGCGCTTTCCAGCCGGCCTGCTGCACGGCCGTTCCGCTGGTGTGGTACTTGTCGATGACTCCCGGGTTCGAGATCGCCGTGATCACGGTGGTGACCGCCCAGACGTGGTCGTCGTGCCAGGCGCTCAACAGACGGCGGCAGATCAGATCGTAGATCTTGCGCTCGTCGGCCGTGAGATCGCCTGCGTGCATGGTGGTCGGGATGATGGCATGGTGGTCGGTCACCTTGGAATCGTCCACGAAGCGGCGGCCCAGCGCCCGCTCTCCCGTGCCCGGCGCCAGCAGATCCTGATAAGGCGTCTCGATGGCCCGCACCACCGCCGGCAGCGTATGCGCTACATCCTGCGAGAGGTGCCGGCTGTCCGTGCGCGGATAGCTGATCAGCTTGCGGCTCTCATAGAGCGCCTGCGCGGTATCCAGCGTTTTCTGGGCGCTGAAGCCGTACAGTCGATTGGCGTGGCGCTGCAGCTCCGTCAGGTCGTAGAGCAGCGGCGGCGCCATGCGTTGCGTCTCCGATGCGATGGACTCGATGCGCGCCTGCCCGGTGCGTGCCCGCGCCGCGATGCGATTGGCTTCTTCGCCGTCGGCCGCCAGCCGCATGGCCGCCTGCATCGTGTCCTTCACCGGCTCGCGAAACCAGGTGCCTTGATACTTCTGGTCCGCGCCCGGCGAGAACGTCGCCACCACTTCCATGTAATCCTCGGGCACGAACGCGCGGATCGCCAGTTCCCGCTCCACCACCATGGCCAGGGTAGGCGTCTGCACCCGGCCCACCGACAGCTCGTCGCCGAAAGCCAGGGCGTAGGCGCGCGAGAGGTTCATGCCCACCAGCCAGTCCGCCCGGCTCCGGCCGCGCGCGGCATCCGCCAGGGGATCGTAGGCGGCTCCATCCTTCAGTTCGTTGAAGCCCTTGCGGATGGCGTCCGGCGTGAGTGATGAGATCCAAAGGCGGCTGAACGGCTTCCGGCAATGGGCCGCTTCATAGATATAACGGAAAATTAACTCGCCTTCCCGGCCGGCATCTGTGGCGCACACCAGCTTCGCCACTTTTGGCGAGTTCAGGATCTTGCGCACCACCTCGAATTGATCTTTGGTCCGATCGTAGACCACCAGCGGCCACTCGCGGGGCAGCATGGGCAGCAGGTCGCGCCGCCAATGCTTCCATTCCGGCTGGATCTCGTGGGGTTGCGCCAGCGCCACCAGGTGGCCGATCGCCCAGGTGATCACGTAGCCGTTGCCGTGCAAATATCCCTGGCCCTGCCTGCTGGCGCCCAGCGCGCGTGCAATATCCCGCGCCACGGACGGCTTTTCCGCCAGCACGGCCACACTGGAGCCTTCCGCGTCCGGCCCACTCATGTGCCGAGGGTACCATGCGTCAGGATAATTCCAGGCGAACCCCGTCAGGGACTCTTGGTATTGCTTTCGGCGTTTTCCTGCGTTAGTCTCATTACACATCCGATGCTGTTTGGGTGCCATAGGTCTGCTTACGCACGTTGCCCATGGGGACTGTTGGTTTGCGTTTTCACGCCGCTCGCCGCCCAGGTTGCGCCCGCTCCCGGATGGTGCTCGATGGGGCACTGCAATCCGCAGATGAGCGATTTCGTTGCGCAAACGCCCCCTGGCATCGATGGCAGCGTCTACGTCGAGACCAGCGACCAGTGGAATAGCGGCGTATCGGTGGGCGATGGCTGCGTGTCGAATGGCGCGCGCGTGGCCTGCGTGTATCGCCAGTCCTGGAACGCGGTGGTGGTCTACGATGGAAACGGCGACACTCTCTGGGGCTCCGCCGGCCTGATCGATAATCACAGCTATTCCGGCATGCCCATCATGCAGGCGGACGGGAGCCTGGTGGCGGGCGACGATCAGCATCTCTATGGGTTCAATCCCGATGGCAGCGTGGCCTGGGCGACTCCCTCTCCGGGGGGCACTCCTATCGGTTTGGTGCCGACTCCTAATGGCGCGATCGTGGCGGCCACCGCCGGCCAGCAGCTTAGCGCCTGCTGGCAAGGGAACTGCACGCTGGCGTTCAACATCAACTTCGGCGGTGCCGGATATACCACCGCCACGGTGATCCTGGCCGGTGGCTACTGCCCCGGCGCCACCGCTACTGCTACCGTTTCCGGCGGCGCGGTAACCGCCGTCGCGGCCTCCGCGCAGGGCGCCGGCTGTTATATCGCGCCGGACGTAATCATTCTGGGCGATGGGCAGGGCGCATCCGCCAGCGCGGTTCTCACCGCGCCGTCGCCCGTTTCGGTCTATAGCGGCGTCACGGGCGCGCTGCTGGGAAGCACTTACCTTTATCAGACCGGCACGAGCGGCCCTTACTATGCCACCATCAACACGCCCTGCGTGAACAACGGCAATTTTCCCAACCGCCTCTATGTTCTGTCCGGCCTGCTGACCGACGCTACCCAAGGTGCTTTGTGGGCGCTCGACATCGACCCCACGAATCTCGTGAATCCCGTCACTCCCGCCTGGAATGTCATCATCCACGGCCCGTCAGGAGCTTCGCCGTTGTGCGTGGGCAATAAAATTTACTTTGACGGTGCCGGCATCGTGCCGGGAGACAGCGTCGGCACCACCATCTTCGGGGTACAGGATAATGGAACCTCGGGCGCCTTTCTTTTCCAGGTTCCGCTGGGCCCGCCGACCCAGCCGGTCACCTGCAACTTCGCTCTGGATCCGCGGACCGCGGGCGGCTTCTGGCACCAGATCAAGTACGATCCCAACATCTATCACCGCGATTTCAACACGGGCAGTCTCATCGAGTCCATCAATGTGAGCAACCTGCTGACGGCCGCCGGCGCGCCCGCGTCGACTTACTGGCAGGCAGGAGTATTTACTACGTATGGCACTCCCACCCGGCCCTACCTGATGCTGCCGGAAGCCGCGCATCCCAGCAACCTGGGCTATCTGGCAATGCTGGACCTGGCCGCTCAGAAGCTGGTATGGGCGGCGCCGCTGGCGGGAAACGATCTAGCCGGTTACGACACGCCTGGCGGGGATGCCGCCCTCGTATTGGACAGCAACCGAAACCCGGTAATCGTGATGTCCGGCAAGCAGACGGCGGCCTACTTCATTACTGGTGGCGGCCCTGTGGCGGCGCTTTCCGCTGCCACGCTCAGCTTCGGAACGCAATTGACCGGCACGGTCAGCGCCGTCCAGACCGTGACGCTCACCAACAGCGCCAGTTCCAACTTGAGCATCGGCGGCATCACCGCGGCCGGACCCTTCACGCAGACCAACACCTGTGGCGCTGCGCTGGGGCCTGGAGCCGTTTGTACCATCTCGCTGGCGTTCAACCCCACCGCCGCCGGGCCGCAAACCGGCTCCATCACCGTGAGCACGAACAGCCAGAACGGTCCGCGGACTGTGGTGCTGGACGGCATCGGCACGGCATCCGCGCCCGCCCTGTCTTTGTCCGCCGATCAAATCAGTTTTCCCGCGCAAGCCGCTGGAACCATCAGCCCGCCGCAGGTAGTGACGCTCAACAATGCGGGGGCCGCGCCGCTATCTATCGCCGGCATTGCCGCCAGTTCCTCGGCGGCCCAGACTAACAATTGCCCGACGAATCTGGCGCCCGGCGCGAGTTGCGCCATCAACGTGATGTTGGCTGCGCCGCTCAGCGGATCCTGCGCCGGCACAGTCACGGTTGCCACCAATGCGCCCGGAGGGCCGCGGGCTATCGCGGTGTCCGGAACTTGCCTGGCCGTCCCCAGCACCGAATCGTCGCTATCCCTCTCCAGCCTGGTCTTCCAGCCGCAAACCGCCGGGACAGCAAGTGCGCCGCGGACCCTCACGTTGAGCAACATCGGCACACTGGCTTTGAACATAGCCGGCATCATCCCCACCGGCGATGTCACCGAGACCAATAGCTGTGGCGGCACGCTACCGAGCGGCGCAAGCTGCACCATTGCCATCGCGTTTACACCCACGGCCATCGGCGCGCGTTCCGGCGCGGTGACCGTCGTGGATGCGGCGCTCGACAGCCCGCACGTGATCTCGATTTCGGGTGTGGGGCTGTCCAACCCGGTGCCGGTCGTCAACCAGCCGCTGTTGCCGGCCGCGGTTCAACCCGGCGCTCCCGGCCTGTCGCTCACCGTCAACGGGACCGCATTCGTACCGGGCTCCGTCATTTATTGGAACGGAACTCCGCGCGTCACTACTTACATCGGTAATTCTCGGCTATCGGCTACTCTGACTGCGGCCGACCTGGCAGTCCCCGGAACGGGCTGGGTCAGCGTAGTCAATCCGAGTCCTGGCGGCGGCCAATCCAATGTCGTGTGGCTGCCGGTCGGCTACCCCAGTCCGGCGCCGGTGCTGACCAGTTCCACGCTGCCGGCAGGCAACGGTCCCGCCGCGCTGATAGCCGCCGATCTGAACCTCGACGGAAAGCTGGACCTGATCGTCGCCAACGCCGGCGGCGCCGCGGTGTCGGTCTACCTGGGAAATGGCGATGGCACCTTCGCGGGCAGGACGAACCACGCTACCGGTGCCCAGCCCGTTGCCCTCGCGGTGGGCGACTTCAACCACGATGGCATTCCGGATCTGGTGGTGGCCAACCAGGCGGACGATACCGTATCGGTCCTGCTCGGTACCGGAGGTGCGGCGTTCCAGACACAAATGGTCTACGCCACCGGCAACCAACCGGCCGCCGTCGCGGTCGCCGACCTGAACGGCGATGGCAACCTGGACCTGGCGGTCGCCAACACGCTGGATAACACGGTTTCCATATTGCTTGGTATCGGCGACGGCACCTTTGCGCCGCGTCTGGATTACCCCGCTGGCCAAAGCCCCAAGGCCGTGATCGCCGGCGATTTCAATGGCGACGGCAAACTCGACCTCGCGGTAGCCAATGACTTCACTCCCGGCGGCACCGTGACGGTCCTGATGAACCACGGCGATGGCAGTTACCTGCCGGGCGCTGCTTATGCCACCGGTGACTCGGTATCGCTCGTGGCCGCCGATCTTAACGGGGATGGCATACTCGACTTCGCCGCCGTCAATGATCTGGCGCAAACCCTGTCGATCTATTTGGGCAAAGGGAACGGCGGGTTCGCGTTGGGGCCTACTCAGGCCACGCGCCTGTCACCCAGCCCCTTGGCGCTGGCGGCCGCGGACGTCAATGGCGATGGCACGCTGGAGTTGCTGACCGCTCACAATTCCGTCACTGCCGTCATGGCCCTGGCGAACAATAACGCTGCTACTTACACGTCTATCGCGCAATTTGGGGCGTTGGCGGGAGCGGCGGCCCTGGCTACCGGCGATTTTAACAACGATGGCAGTATCGATGTAGCAGTCGCCTTGCCGGCGGCGAACGCCGTTGCCGTGCTGCTGCAATCGCCGGCGCTGGCTCTTTCGAGCGCCGGCCTGAGCTTCGCCGGCGTACAGGTGGGCGGCGCCGCGAGCCAGGTCCTGACGCTGACCGACAGCGGCAGCGCCGTAATGAAGGTCGGCAATGTGAGCGCCAGCGGCCCCTTCTCACAAACCAACACTTGTGCCGGAAGCATTGCGCCGGGCAGCAGTTGTACGGTCACGGTCTCGTTCAACCCCGTGGCGGCCGGCGCTCAAACCGGCGTCTTGACGATCCCCGGCAACTTTCCGGGTGGGCCGCAGACGGTCAATTTGAGCGGCAACGGCTCTACGTTTACGGCCTCGGTTGGCCTTGCGCAGTCGAGTATCATCGGCGGCGCCGGGCTGCCGTCGAACACAGTGACTCTGAGCAGCGCCGCGCCGCCCGGTGGATGGACCGTAAGTCTCTCCAGTTCGAACCCCGCGGTGGCGTCCGTCCCCGCCTCCGTGACCGTAGGCGCAGGCGCCATAGTCTCATCCGCGTTTACCATTACGACCTCCGCGGTTTCGACCGGCACTCCCGTGACCATTACCGCCACAGTGAACGGATCGCCCGCCACTGCCATCCTCACCGTCAATCCCATCGCGGTTGCGTTCACTCTCCCAGCCACCTCCGTGGCGGGCGGGCTCCCGCTGACCTCGAACACCCTGACGCTCGCCAGCCCGGCGCCGGCGGGCGGATTGGTCTTCAACCTGTCGCCTTCCAATCCGGCGCTGGTTTCGATGCCCGCCTCAGTCACCGTAGCCGCGGGAGCCACGGCTTCGCCGGCCTTCACCATCAACACCGCCGCGGTCGGCTCCAACACCACCGTCGCAATCTTTGCCGGTCTGAATGGCGTTCCAGGGTTCATCGCCAGCGCTGGAGTGAATTTGCTGGCCGCCACTCCCGGCGCCGTGCTGTTGGCCGCCACCACCATCACTGCGGGGCTGTCTACAAACTCCAATACCATAAGCCTGGCCGTGCTGGCGCCAACCAGCGGCATCGTGGTCGGCCTGTCGAGTTCCAAGCCCGCCGTGGCGTATGTCCCGGCTTCGGTTACGGTGCCCAACAACGCCTCGGTTTCCCCACCATTTACCATTACGGCGGGGTACGTGGCAGCGAGCACTCCGGTGACCATCACTGCCAGTTTCTCGGGCGTGAGCGTGACGGCTACGCTGACGGTCGCTCCGGACGGCGTGGCCGCGGTGAACCTCGCCTCCTCGTCCATCGTAGGTGGCCAGGCTGCCGGCGGTTCCAACACGGTAACGTTGCTGTCGCCCGCGCCCCCGTCCGGGGCCGCCGTGAAACTCACCAGCAGCAACCCGGCGGTCGCTGCCGTTCCCAATTCGGTCAAAGTGAACGCGGGGGCGGCCAGTTCGGCGGCATTCGCCATAACCACCGCGGCCGTTACCGTGAGCACGCCCGTAACCATCACGGCGGCCTACAATGGCCTGGCTGCGTCTGCCGCGGTGATGGTGAATCCGCTCGCGCCCTCTTCGGTGAACCTCACTCAGGCGGGCATACAAGGCGGTAAATCCCTGGGCGGGAACACGGTCTCCCTGAACGCGCCGGCTTTCGCGGGTGGCGCGGTTATCTCCCTTTCGAGTTCAAGACCTGCCATCGCGGCAGTGCCGGCGGCCGTAACCGTGCCGGCGGGCAGCCTGGCATCGCCGAAGTTCAGCATTACTACGAGCGCCGTTACCCAGCCCACCAGGGTCACCATATCCGCGACTTACCAGGGAAATACCGTGACCGCCACACTGACTGTCAAGCCTTGAGGCCGGCCTTCGATCTGACGGGCCCGGCCATGCGTGTGAATCCGCAGCTCTTGGTACAGACGTGTTCCGGGAACATCTGGGAGAACGTTCGGATGAGATACGCCTTGCCGCCCCGGCTGGTCCGGAACTCATTTCCTCCATCCAGGCGCCGGCCCCAATGCCGGGCGGCAAAGTCTCCGCTCCGTAGCCGGGTTACCCGGGAATACACGGGCCCATCGGCCGTAAAGTGGACGTAATTGTAAGGTTCGATGGCGTTCAGCGCGATCCGGCACTGCTCGCAAAGCAGGAGATGTTCTTCCAACGAAGCCACGTTGGCCGGGGAGAGCCGCCTTAAAGAGTACTGCTCCAGACTCTCGCCCGTCAGATGGTGTCTAATTCGAGTCGGCATCTCTCTGACTCAGAATACTATCATCAGAGCTGAAAATAGTAAATGCCCGTTGGTACTAAGGTCTCCATGTTCTGTGCTAGCGTAGAGATTCATTTCGCACTGGAGGCAAAATGGAGGCCCTCGGCCTGATCGAAACGAAAGGACTGACCGGCGCGATCGAAGCCGCCGACGCCATGGTGAAGACGGCCAACGTGGTGCTCACCGGCAAGGAATTCATCGGCGCTGGATACGTGACGGTTAGCGTGCGCGGAGACGTGGGCGCGGTGAAAGCCGCCACCGATGCCGGCGCCGCCGCTGCCCGCCGGGTCGGCGAACTGGTGGCCGTGCACGTCATCCCCGCCCCGCATGACGAGACCGAAAAGGTGCTGCCCGGCGCAGGGCCGATGAAAAAATCTCTGGGCTGATGCTCGAAGATAAAGACCTCGTTTCCATTCAAGAGGTCCGTACCAAGGTCGAAAAGGCCTACGCCGCCTGGCGGAAATTCCGCGCATTCAGCCAGGAGCAGGTGGATGCGATCGTCGAACGTATGGCCGCGGCGGGCCGTGCCAGTGCCGAAAAGCTGGCCGCTCTGGCGGTGGAAGAGACCGGCTACGGCAATGTCAAGGACAAGATCGCCAAGAACCTCCTGAACGCGGACCTGCTGCCGCGTAAGATGCGCGGCATGCGCACCATCGGCCTGATCCGCGAGATTCCCGAAGAGCGCCTGGTTGAGTACGCCGTCCCAGTGGGAGTTGTGGCGGCCATCCTTCCGACCACCAATCCGACTTCCACGGCCATCTACAAAATCCTGATCTCGCTCAAGAGCGGCAACGCGGTCGTGCTCAGCCCGCATCCGCGCGCGGTGCGCTGCACCTGCGCCACGGCTGATCTTCTGTATCGCGCGGCGCTGGAAGCCGGCGCTCCAGAAGACATCATCCAGTGCCTGGGCTATGCCAGCATCGACGGCACCAATGCCCTGATGCGCCACGAACGTACCGGCGTCATCCTCTCGACCGGCGGCCACGGCATCGTGCGCGCGGCCTACTCCAGCGGCAAGCCGGCTTTCGGCGTGGGACCGGGCAATGTGCCGGTGATGATCGAGCGCACCGCGGACGTCCCCGACGCCATCGCCAAGGTGATCGAGGGCAAATCGTTCGATTACGGCACCGTCTGTTCGAGCGAGCAGGCCATCGTAGTGGAAGATGTGCTGAAGGACACGGTGCTGGCGGCGCTGAAGGCCGGAAGGGCGTACTTCTGCAATGCGGAACAGCGGCAGGCGCTGGCCCGCCTGCTGGTCACGCCGAACTGGACCATCAATCCGGCTTGCGTGGGGCAATCGCCGACCAAAATCGCGGGCATGGCTGGATTCACGGTTCCGTCCGACACGTCCATCCTGGTGGCGGAGCTTGAGGGCGTCGGCAAGCAGCACCCCCTTTCCATGGAGAAACTGTCTCCGGTGCTGGCACTCTACTGGGTGAAGGATTTCGCCGCCGGCATGGGCATTTGCGAGAGCCTGCTGCGTTTCGGGGGGCTGGGCCACACCTGCGCCATCTACTCTCGGGACGACGCCCGCATCCGCCAGTACGCCGCGCGCATGCCGGCCAATCGCGTGCTCGTGAATACGCCCGCTCCCCAGGGTTCGACGGGAATCACCACCAACGTGTTCCCTTCGATGACGCTCGGTTGCGGAGCCGCCGCGGGCAATATCACCAGCGACAATGTGGGGCCCCAGCACCTGTTCAACATCAAGCGGCTGGCCTACGCGGTGCGCACGGCGGCCGAGGCCTTCGGGACCAACGCGACCCTTCCGGCGCCTGTAGCCAGCACCGCGCCATCCGGCGCCGCGGTCGATATCGTGGACCGCTTCCTGGCCCGCCGCGCGGGAGCCGGGCGGCCCGCCCCCAAAAGCCAGGCTCCGGCTCACGCTTCCTGCGCCTGCCAGCCGGAGCCGGAGGCCCCCAAGAGCGATGCTCCACCCCCCTCCGCCCCCGCCAGGCCTCAAATAGCCGACTTCGTCTGTGAGGAGGACGTGCGTACCGCCATCAGGCAGTCGCGCAGGATCTACATAGGCCCCAAGACCATCGTGACGCCATCGGCCCGCGATCTGGCGGCGCCCGGTGATATTCTGGTGTTGGCCTGAGCGGAGGACTTATGGACCTGAATCTGGACACTCTGAAACAGGAAATCGTGGAGTATCTCGAGCATTCGGAATTTGCCATCTTCCGCGGAGCTCCGGGTGGACTGGAAGGCCTGCCCATGGTGCTTTGGGATGCCGAGCGTTTTCCCGATTACCAGATGTTTTTGGACGCCGCCCGCAAGACCGGCGCCCAAATGATCGTCTTCGCGGCGCGCGAGTTCGAGGCGCCCGAGATCGATGATGCCGTCGAAGAGCTGGAGGAGTGCGATCTCACCCGCGAAGAGCGGCTCGATCTGGAAGCCCGGCTGCGCGAACTGCGCGTGCATGAGGGCGTCACCTGCTCGCTGGAGCTGGCCTTCGACCATCACGCCCGCATGTACGTGTATGAGATCCGTCCCGACTGGTACGACGAATTCCTGAGCATCGGCGAGGAAATTGCCGTGCACCTGCCCACCGGCGGCGAAAGCGAACGGGAAGACGACGGTTCGTTCGGTTACTTCTCGAACAACTGAAGCGCGGCATGCCTATCACGGCCCGCTGGCTGATCCCCGAACCAAACCCTCAGGCGGCGGAGGCGCTGGCGGCGGCGTTAGGCATCCGCATGCCCGCCGCGCGTGTCCTGTGCGCCCGTGACCTGGGGGACCCTGATGCGGCCCGCCGCTTTCTGCGCCCGTCGCTCGCCGATATGCACGCAGCCACGGAACTGCGCGGCATGCGCGAGGCTGTGGAGCGGCTGCGGCGCGCCATCGCCGGCCGCGAGCCCGTCCTGATCTACGGCGACTACGATGTGGACGGCACTACTTCGGTAGTCATTCTGAAAAAGGCCGTCGAAATGGCCGGCGGCACGGCTTCGTTCTTTGTACCGCACCGCCTGCGCGACGGCTACGGTATGCGCTCCGAAGTGGTGGAGAAAGCCGCCGCGGACGGTGTCAAGCTGATTATCAGCGTGGATACCGGTATTCGTGCGGCGGAAGTGGTGCGGCGCGCCAGCCAGCTGGATATCGACGTCATCATCACCGACCATCACCTGCCGGAAGCCGTCTTGCCCCCCGCGCTGGCCGTGCTCAATCCCAACCGGCCGGATTGCGCTTACCCCGACAAGAATCTGTGCGGCGTGGGTGTGGCTTTCAAGCTGGTGGATGCCTTGTTCGAATCGCTCGACTGGCCGCCCGCCCGGCGTCAGCGGGTCACCGAGTCTTTCCTGAAGCTGGTAGCCATCGGGACGGTCGCCGACGTAGTGCCGCTGATGGGCGAGAATCGCATCATCGTGAAGCACGGGCTGCGCGGTCTCGGTGCCGTGCGCAATCCGGGGCTGCGGGCATTGCTTGACGTGGCGGGCTTCACCAACGGCCGCCTGCCCTCATCCACCGACGTGGCGTTCCGCATTGCGCCGCGCATCAACGCCGCCGGGCGCATGGACACGGCCAACGCGGTGATCGAGATGTTCCTGACCGGCGATCCGGCGCGCGCGCGCGTGCTGGCCGAACAACTCCACACGCTGAACGGCGAGCGGCAGGAGGCCGAGGCCGAAGTCACCCGGTTGATTGTCGAAGAATGCGCGCGGGTACCCATCGGCGATGACCAGCGCGCGCTGGTGTTCGCGGGCGACAACTGGCATCGCGGCATCCTGGGCATTGTGGCCAGCCGCTTGGTGGAGCGCTATCACCGGCCGGTCTTCGTGCTCAGCCGGAATCCGGACGACGGCCTGGCGCAAGGCTCCGGACGCAGCATCCGGCCGTTTCATCTGCTGGAAGCGCTGGAGTCCATGCCGGAGCTGTTCGAGCGCTTCGGCGGGCACCGCCAGGCAGCCGGGCTCACCCTGGCCGCCGCCAAAGTCGACGGGTTCCGGGAACGGCTGAATACGTATGCCGCCGCACGATTATCGCTCGACGACCTGGCGCCCCGGTTGGAAATTGACGCCGTGCTGGACTTCCACGAAATCGACGAGCGCAGCGTGGCCGAGGTGCTCAGCCTGGCGCCTTTCGGCTGCGGCAATCCGGCGCCGCTATTTGCCGCGCTCGACCTGGAGGTAGCTGGTCCCCCGGCGGTCTTGAAAGAGAAGCACCTGCGCGTGATGCTGCGGCAAAACGGTCGCACTCTGGTGCTGAAGGCCTGGAACTTCGCCGGGCGCGCCCCGGAACTGCCGCCGGGCGCGCGCGTGGATGTGGCTTTCACGCTGGAAGACGACGCCTACGCCGCCGCGCGCGGGCTGCCGGCGTGGGGCGCCGTGCTGCGCGACGTCCGGATTCATCAGCCTTGATCGCGGACCGCCGTACTCCGCATGAGGTTGGCGGGTCGGAGTAGTCCACGCCCAGCCGGAACTTCGCAGCCGCCGGACACGGTACTGCACTCCGGAGGAACCAGCGGCGCACAGCAGGTGATGTATCATAACGCAGACCCATGAAACTGAAAATAGCGGCACTGATGGCTGCCGGCTTCCTCGCGCGGGCGCAGGCCCCCGAGGTGCGGGCGCATGAATCGGCGCAGCCGTTTCAAATCCGCGTGGACACGAACCTGGTAGTGGTGCGGGTCTCGGTGCGGGATGCCGAGGGTCGGCCCGTTGGCAACCTGCGCAAAGAAGACTTCCGCCTGTTCGACGAAGGCAAGCCGCGGGAGATCACGGGATTCACCGTGGAGACCAGGAGTCCGAAGACGGTGGAGGCGCCCGCCAGTCAACCGGCGGTGCAGCCAGGTGCCACGACCACACCGGCCGCACCGGCGCCACAACGTTTTGTAGCGTTGTACTTCGACGATCTGCACATGGAAACGGGCGGCATCGGGCAGACACGCGACGCCGCCTGGCACTATGTTTCCACCGCGCTGCGGCCCGACGACCGCGTGGCCATCTTCACCTCGTCCGACACCGGCGGACTGGACTTTACCGCCGACCGCGAAAAGCTGCACGACGCATTGTTCAAGCTGGCGGCGCATTCGCGCACCAACCCGCTCGCACACCAGTGTCCGGCAATCGGCGAATACCAGGCCTTTCTGATGGAAATGCGGCAGCAGACCGACATGATCGACCTGGCCGCGCAGGAGGGCTACCAGTGTCACTGCAGAGGCATCAACGACACCGCGGAGTGCGCCGATATGGAACGGCGCAACGCCGTGATCCAGGGGGCCCAGATATGGGACCTGGCCGATATGCAGTCGCACAGTGCGTTGGATATGGCGGATGGCGTGGTCCGGAGACTGGCGGCCATGCCCGGCCAGCGCCTCCTGGTGCTGGTCTCGACAGGCTTTCTCAGCGCCACCCGCGCGTCCGCCATCGACTCGCTGGTGGACCGGGCGCTGCGCCGGAACGTGGTGGTAAACGCCATTGACGCCGCCGGGTTGCGCACCAAGGCCTACCACGATCCCATCCTCATGGCCGCCGGGCGCGGCGATCTGGAGACCGTCAAGTTCAGGATGGAGAACGAAGGTCTGGAAGTTCAGCGGGACGTGCTGGCCGGCCTCGCCGCCGGAACCGGAGGCACTTTCTTCCACAACAGCAACGACTTCAACCAGGGCTTCCTCGAAACCGCGCAGCCGCCCGAGATCAGCTATGTGCTGAGCTTCTCGCCGGCGGATGTCAGGATGGACGGCAAGTTCCATTCACTCAAGGTGACCGTCAACAACCATGCCGGCTGGGACCTGCAGGCCCGCCGCGGCTATTTCGCGAACCTGGAGGCGGCTCCCGCAAAGAGCGAGATCCAGACGCTGACCTTTTCCCAGGAGGAGCGCCAAGGCCTGCCCGCCGCGGTGACGTCCATAACCGGGGGATCCAGTCTCACCGTCAAGATTCACGTGGACATCGGCGATCTGCCGTTTCGGAAAGAAGCGGATCGCAACGTCAATACACTGATCTTCGACACGGCGCTGTTCGATCACGATGGCAAGTACGTGGCCGGCAAGGAGTCGTCGCTGGATTTCCGGCTGCCGGACGCCCGGCTGGACGAGTTGCGGAAGGCCGGCATCAATGCGCAGACCAGCTTTCCGGTTACGCCCGGCAATTACCGCATTCGCGAAATCGTGCGGGACGCCGAATCCGGGAAGGTGGCCGCGCTAAACAGCACCGTGGCGGTAGTCGCGCCGCCGGCTCCGCCGGTCGCGCCGCCGCACGTGCAAAAGAAGGAGAAGAAGGCCAAATCCATGGCCGATTGGAGTATCGCCGATTTTGTAAAGGCCATGCCCGAACTGGAAGGCCTGGAGCCCGCCACAGGCCAGGAACAACTTGCGCCGGTGCTCGCTGGCGTCGGTCGAAACGTGAAAACGTTCTTCGACGCCCTGCCCGAGACTACCGCTCACGAACAGATCGACCTGGAGCGTATCGACTGGAGCGAAAACCGCAAGGAGGAGTTCAACTACCTGGCTTTGCCGCGGCCCGCCAAAGACGGTGTGGCCATGGAGGAATACCGCACCAATGCCGCCGGTAAGCGCACCGAGCCGCAAGCCCTGGAACGCGGCTTCGTGACCAGGGGTTTTGCGTCCATGCTGGTTCATTTTCACCCGCTGTACCAGGCCGAATCGCAGTTCCGCTATCTGGGCAAGCAGAGCCTGGCCGGACATCCGGCCGATGTCGTCTACTTCGCGCAGATCCCCGAGAAGGCGCGCATCAAGCAGGGGCTGAAGACCGATATCCGGTCGCTGCAAATCATGATCCAGGGAGTGGTTTGGATCGATTTCGAAGATTACCAGATCGTCCGCATGCGCACGGAATTATTGCTGCCGCACAACGATCCGGATTTGAGGCGGGAAACCACCGAGTCGCGGTTCACCGAGGTGCGGTTCAACGATGTGGCCCAGGTGTTCTGGCTGCCGGCGGAGGTAACCGTTACGCTGAACTGGCAAGGCATGGTGTTCCGCAACCGCCACCATTATTCGCAGTTCCAACTGTTCCACGTAGATATGCCGCACGCGCGGCAATGAAAACCGCGGCACTGAAAGCCGCGCCCGCCACGTCTACTTCGCCTGAATGCTCTCGATGTACTTCACCAGGTTGTAGACCCGCACCGTGCCGATGTCGGGGTTAGAGCCCATGTGCCGGAAGATGTTGCCCCACACCGGCATATCCTTGGAGCCGTGCGCCACCGGTTGGTCGGCCTCGCCGTTGATGATGTGCTGCACCTTCACTTCGGAGTATTTACCCCCGTTGTTTTTGGAAATCAGGGTCAAATCGGAGGGTGCCGTCTTGAGAGCGGCGGCGGCGGGACCGTCGCCCTTGCCGGCGGCGCCGTGGCAGACCGCGCAGTATTCCCGGAAAAGATCCTTGCCTGCCATGGCTTGGGTGGCGCGCACCGGCACTTTCTTGATCGTCGCGGGCTGTTCCTGCGCGCACGCGGCGCTCACGCCCAGGCCGAAAACGAGACTTACGGATGCGATTATTGATTTCATGCCTATATAGTATGTGAAAATACGCCCCGGGGGAAGGGCGGGTGTGGAATTCTACGGCAGCTCCCGGCGCGCCACCCGCGATACCGCGTGCACCAGCTTGCGGTAAGGCAGGCTCTCGTACGACTCGATGGGCAGCCATTCCCCGTCGCGCCAGCTCGAATAGAACCAGCGGGCCAGCAGGGCCAGGTACTCCTGGCGCTCGCGCATGCTCGACCGGCGCACGGGCATCCCGGCCAGCAGGTCCCGCAGCTTGCCGTCCAGCGAGATGGGTTTGCCCTCCTGGATTTCGAAGCTCAGCCGCCGGGATTCCTGCCAATGGCCCTCGCGCACGATCCATAGCTCGACCGCGTTGGCTTCGACCGACGGCGTGATGGCCACGCCATGCAGACGGTCGATATCGCGCGCCAGGTCGTCGCGCAGCTTGAGCACTTCCTGCACCTTTTCCAGGCGCTTGTGCTGCCGCGCGGCGTCTTCAAACATCATCTCTTCGCTGAAGTGGTCGCGTGCGCGGCCGATGGTTTCGAGCAGCGACTGGCCGCCGGTCTTCAGGAACTCCGCCACCCGGCCGACCTCGTGCAGGTACTCGTCCCGCCCCACCACTTGCTGGCAGGGCCGCAGGCACATCCCCATTTCGCCGTAGATGCAGCCCGGATGTTCGGGCGAAGTGATCAAGTCCTCCTGGCAGCGCCGCATCTGAAACAGGTCCAGGAACTGCGATTCGAACTTTTCGGCGGAAGCGCGGCTGCGAAACGGACCGCAGTAAAGCGCCGGCGCGCGGCCCAGGTGGGTCGTGAGCTGGCTGCGCGGAAATTCGTTGGTGAGCACCAGCTTCACGTAGGTGGGCATGCGCAGCTTCAGCAGATCCAGGTAAGTTTTGGGGAAATACCGGCGCGCGAATTCGTACATCAGCACGGCGGATTCGAACGGCGAACCGGTAAGCTGATACTCGATGCGCCGCACGGTGTGCCGCAGGTTGAGCAGCCGCGAGGGCTTCTCGCGCTCTTTGAGCAGGCGCAGCAGGCGCCGGCGCAAAAGCGTGGTCTTGCCCAGGTAAGGATCGCCTTCGCGCGGCCACAGCAGGAACACCGCGGGGCTGTTGGGAACCTGCGCGATCTGTTCGTCGAGGCCGGAAAGATCTTCGGGAACCTCGATGGCCGTCATCGAGCAGCTACTCGGCAACCGCCTTGGAGTCGATCAGCCCCCGGATCTCCGCGATGAAATCGGCCACCGGCTTGGCGCCCTGGTCGCCGTGTTTGCGATGACGCACCGACACCTGCTCGCTTTGCGCCTCGCGGTCACCCACCACCAGCATGTAAGGGATCTTCTGCAACTGCGCTTCGCGGATCTTCAGGTTGACCTTCTCGCTGCGGTCGTCCACCGTGGCGCGTATGCCCGCATCCTCCAGCCGCTTGCGGAGCGTGCGTGCGTAATCCGTCTGCCGGTCCGTGATGGGCAGCACGATGGCTTGCACCGGCGCCAGCCACACTGGAAAGGCCCCGGCATAATGCTCCAGCAGGATGCCGAAAAAGCGCTCTTCGGAACCGTATAAGGCGCGGTGCACCATCAACGGCTGATGCGCCTTGCCGTCCTCGGCGATGTATTCCAGGCCAAAGCGGCGCGGCAGCGTGAAATCGAACTGCACGGTCGAGAGCTGCCACAGCCGCCCTATGGCGTCCACCAGCTTTATATCGATCTTGGGCCCGTAGAACGCGGCTTCATCGGGTATCACCTTGATCTTCATGTTGAGCCGCGCGGTGGCCTTCGTCAGCGCGTCTTCGGCCATCTTCCACTGTTCGGGTGATGCGCCGTCGTACTTGCCGCTGGCGCCGTTGTCCCAGGTGGAGAGCTCCGCTTCGTAGTCGTCAAAACCGTAGGTGCGCAGGGTATCTAGCGCGAACTCCAGGCAGCTTACGATCTCGTCTTCGATCTGCTCGGGGGCGCAGAAGATGTGGGCGTCATCCTGGGTGAAGCCGCGCACGCGCAGCAAGCCGTGCAAGACGCCGGAACGCTCGTAGCGGTAGACAGTACCGAGCTCGCCCAGCCGCACGGGCAGGTCGCGGTAGCTGCGCGGGCGATCGCGGTAAATCAGGATATGGCCCGGGCAGTTCATGGGCTTGAGCTGGTATTCGGCGTCGTCCAGCACGATCCGGGAGAACATGTTGTCGGCGTAGAAGCCGTAGTGGCCGGATGTCTTCCACAGCTCGGAGCGCATCACGTGCGGCGTGTAGACCAGGGAATAGCCGCGCTTGATGTACTGGTCGCGCATCCAGTCTTCGATCTGGCGGCGCACGATGCCGCCCTTGGGGTGGAAGAAGATCAGGCCCGGCCCGGCGAGCTCCTGAATGCTGAAGAGGTCCAGCTCTTTGCCGAGCTTGCGGTGGTCGCGCTTCTTGGCCTCTTCGAGCTTGGCGAGATGCTCGTCCAGCTCTTTCTGGGTGAAGAAAGCCGTTCCGTAGATGCGCTGCAACTGCTTGTTATGCTCGTCGCCTTTCCAGTATGCGCCGGCGATGGAGAGCAGCTTGAACGCCTTGATCTTGGATGTCGAAGGCACATGCGGGCCGCGGCAGAAATCCATGAAGTGCGGGCCCAGAGTGTACTGGCTGAAGACCTCCCCGGCGCGCTCTTCGATCAGTTCCTTCTTCATCCAGTCGTCGGCGTATTTGCGCAAGCCCTCGTCCTTGCCGGTGAGGACCCGCTCATAAGGCAGGTTGCGCGCCTGGATCTCCCACATGCGCTTCTCGATCTTCTCCAGATCTTCGGGAGTAAACGCCGTGGGCCGGTCGAAATCGTAGTAGAAGCCGGTGTCGATGGGCGGTCCGATGCCCAACTTGGTTTCGGGAAACAGCTCGAGCACGGCCGCGGCCAGCAGGTGCGCGGTGGAATGGCGGTACACCTGCAGCGCGGCGGGGTCTTTCGACGTAAGGAATTGCAGCGTAGCGTCCGCTTCGAGGGGGCGCGTGAGATCGTAAAGGTCGCCGTTTACCTTGGCGACAATGGCGGCATCGGCCAGCCGCGGGCCGATGTTGCGGGCGATGTCGATGGGCCGGCTACCCGCCTCGACGGACTGTTGACTGCCGTCGGGCAGGGTAATCTGGATGCTGCTCATAGGGAACTTTCAGGTTAGCACGGCGCGCCCGAGCGCCATGTTTAGTCTTCTTCGGCGTGCATCGGCGTTGATCGGCGGCCAATAAATGTGTTGCGTTATGGGCCGGGAGTTCTCAAAACCTTAATCTGCCGCCGATGCCCGCCGATAACTCCCGTCGCCGGTCTGCTACAATCATTAATCCCGCATGGCGAAGACCGAGCAGGAGTACAGGCAGGATATTGTCGACATCGGGCGGCTGGTGTATCAGAAGGGTTGGGTCGCCGCCAACGACGGCAATATCACGATTCGCCTGGACGCCGACCGCCTTCTGGCCACCCCCACGGGTGTGAGCAAGGGCATGATGCACGTGGACGATCTGATTATCGTCGATATGCAGGGTAAGAAGATCCGCGGACGCAGGGAATGCACCTCCGAAGTCGCCATGCATTGCGCGATTTACAATATGCGGCCGGATATCCACTCGGTGCTGCACGCGCATCCGCCGGTAGCCACCGGATTCGCCGCGGCGGGCCGCCCGCTCAACCTGGCGCTGCTGCCGGAGGTGATCATCGGGCTGGGTTGCGTTCCGCTGGCGGACTATGGATTGCCCGGCACGCCGGCCCTGACCGAGGGCCTGCTGCCCTACATCCCGAAGTACGACGCCATCATGATGGGCAATCACGGCGCGGTCAGCTACGGTGAAGATGTGTACAAAGCCTTCTTCCGCATGGAAACGGTGGAGCACTTCGCGCGCATCTCGCTGGTGGCCGAACTGCTGGGCGGTCCCACCGTACTGCCCAAAGTGGAAGTGGACAAGCTGTTCGATTCGAGAACCCGTTACGGCGTCAAGGCGCGTGCGGGCGTGGAACCGGGATGCCCGGTGTATGCCGAACAAATGCCGGAGCAGGACAGGTTCTACGTGACGCGCGAGGAACTCATCGGCATGGTGGACGAGGCCTTGAGAGCCCGCGGTGTCGGTTAAGAGCGGAACATTGGAGACATGGAGACGATAGATGGGTGAATCGCTGGGATTGATCGAGACGCGCGGCCTGGTGGCCATGATCGAGGCTTGCGATGCCATGGTCAAGGCCGCCAAGGTATCGCTGGTGGGGTGGGAAAAGATCGGGTCCGGATACGTTACCGCTATGGTGCGCGGCGACGTGGCGGCGGTGCGCGCGGCTACCGACGCGGGAGCCGCGGCGGCCCGGCGCGTGGGCGAGTTGATCGCCGTGCACGTGATTCCACGCCCGCACCAGAGCCTGGAAGACATCCTGCCGATTGGCAAGACGCATAATGCCGGCAAGTAGCCGGCCGGTTGGCTCGCGATGATTCTAGCCCGCGTAGTGGGCACCGTGGTGGCGACCCGCAAGGACCCCCGCCTGGAAGGGAAGAAGCTGCTCGTGTTGCGTCCGGTTTCGCCCGAAGGCAAGGACGAATCCGGCTACCTGGTGGCCGTCGATACCGTCGGTGCTGGTTTCAAGGAAAAGGTGCTGGTGGTCTCGGGCAGCTCCGCCCGCATGGGTGAAGGCTGCAAGGATGCCCCCGTGGATACGGCCGTCGTCGGCATTGTGGACGACGTGCGCCTGGATTGACATGCTGCTGGGCCGCGTGGTTGGGTGTGTATGGGCGACTGCCAAGGATAGGCGGCTGGAGGGCAAGCGCCTGCTGCTGGTGCAGCCCCTGACTCCCGAACTGGAACCCACCGGCCGGCGCCTGGTGTGCGCGGATTGGACCGGCGCGGGCGCCGGCGAACTGGTCTACTGGACCCGCAGCAAGGAAGCCAGCTACGCGTTCCTGCCCGAGCAGGTGCCGGTCGACAGCACCATCACGGGCATCGTGGACTCCATCCACCTGCGGAGGACCTGAGCCATGCTGATCGCGCGCGTGGTGGGCGATTTGACGGCCACCCGGAAGCACCCCAGCCACGAGGGACGCAACCTGTTATTGGTCCAACCCTTGAATCTGGACGGATCAAACCGTGGTGACGCGGTGATTGCCCTGGATGCCGTGGGCGCGGGCGTGGGTGACCGCGTGCTGCTCACCACGGATGGCTACGCGGCCATGAGCAGTGTGGGGCGGATGGATTCGCCCATCGATATGGCGGTGATCGGCTTTATTGATCGCGTGGACCTGGACCCGGGCAGCTAGCCCCGCTTACCCGGCAGTCGCGGGGTGCCGGTCGAATGTCGCTTCGTCCTGGCCGGCTCCCCGCCGCCTTCTGCGGAATAGCAGCTTGGCGGTCAGAAGGAATCCCAGCATCAAATTCAGCAGGTCCAGCCCGGCGAACGCGTTGTGCAGCATCCAAAAGCGCGACCGCTCGGGCGATGGCTCGCCGGGGGGAACCCAGTCGATGATCCGGCCGAGCACCACCATCTGCGGGGTCAGGGCGAATCGCTGCACCACTGCGATCAGCAGCATCAATAAGGCCAGCAGCAGGGTCAGATTCGTCTCGGTGCTGCCGAACAGCAGGACCAGCAACAGCGCCACCCCCAGGCCGATCTCCACCACGCCCCAGGTCTCGAAGTACCAGCGATTCTGCTCGGAAATCTGGTGGCGCAGGAACCTGCGCGCGGCGTCCGGCCCCAGCTTGTCGATCTGCTGGGCGGCCGGCGAGGCGGGCTTGGCCAACAGGCGATCGACCGAGCGGAAGTTCTGGGTGGCCACCATGTCCATGAACAGGCCGCCCGCCAGCCACGCCCCCAGAAAGAAACATGCGAGTCTGCGGAAGTGCACGAGGGCAATTCTAGCGCGCTGCCGGTCCGCGCACAACGCGCATTTCACCGTGCCGGAGTGTTACCCGATTCAGCCCTCTACCCG
Source organism: Bryobacteraceae bacterium (assembly GCA_035308525.1). Taxonomy (GTDB): domain Bacteria; phylum Acidobacteriota; class Terriglobia; order Bryobacterales; family Bryobacteraceae; genus Bog-159. The sequence continues at coordinate 20,819 of DATGGM010000218.1, read as the reverse complement.
TAATGTCACGGCCGGATCTGCCGCTGCCGCGCGCCGGGCCGGGAGCCATACAGCCGTTACCGTGATCGCGATCAACAGTACGCCCGCGGCGGTCAGCGATACCGGATCCACGGGCGACAACTGATAGAGCATCCCCTTCACCAACCGCGCGCCCGCCAGCGAAATCGCTAACCCCACGGCCAGCCCCGGTATGGTCACGGCCGCGCTCTCCCTCAGGATCAAGCTCCTCAGACTCGCCGGCGACGCGCCCAGCGCCGCGCGAATGCCGAATTCGCGGACGCGTCCACTCACCGAATACGACAGCAAGCCGTAAATTCCCGCCGCGGTGAGCAGCGCCGCCAGCCCGCCGAACGCCGCCAGCAGGGCCAGCGCGAAGCGGCGGCGCGCCAGTGAATCGGAAACGTACTGCTCCACCGGCGCGGCCTTTACCACCGCCACCTCCGGATCGGCGCGTTGAATCGCCTCGCGCACGGCCGCCGCCCACCGCAGCGGCTCGCCCGCCGTCCGGATCAGCAGCGTCATATACGGTGAACCGCCGACGAGGTACAGCGTGGGCTGCGGTTCCTCGTCCAGACCCATATCGCGCACGTCCGCGATCACCCCCGCGATCGAGACCGGATTCGGATGCGGATCCATGACTCCCATCACCAGGCGGCGCGCCGTGGGATCTTCGTGCGGGAAGAACCGCCGCGCCAGCGTTTCGTTGATAAGATAACGCGGCTGATCGCGATCCGCCTCGGTCAGCCGGCGGCCGCGCCGCAGAGGAATCCGCAGCACGCGAAAGTACTCGGGCGATATCCAGCGAAGCTGCGCTACAGGGTAGCGGCCGGCCTCGAACGTGCGGCCTTCGATGCCGAACCGGCTGGCAAAGCGGGTACGCTCGGTAAGTCCCAGGCTCATGGGCGCGCAATTGACGGCGGCCAGGTCTTCTATTCCGGGCAATGCGCGCAACGCAGGCGCCAGTTGCGCATTCAGAAACTGCGCGGCCTTCTGCCCGTCATAGCGGCTGCTGGGCAACGGAAGTTCCACCGCCAGTACGCCTTTTGCCTGGAACCCCGGGTCCTCGCTCAGCAGTCCCGCGAAACTGTGTACCAGTAGTGCCGCTCCCACAAGCACCACGAACGCCATGGCTACTTCAGCCGCAATCAGGACCGAACCGAGCGGCGAGCGCGGTTTACTCATGGATCGCCCGCTGAACGGCTGCGTGTCCGTCCGCAACGCCTGGGCACACGCCGGCAGCGTGAACAGAATCCCGCAGACCAGCGATACCGCCAGTACGAATAGAGGCGCGTGTCCCGCGGCGCCCAGCTCGTCCAGGCGCGGGATGCGTCCGTGCGCCATCCGCTCGAGGAACCTGCCCGCCGCGGCTGCCAGCAGCGCGCCCCCCGCTCCACCTGCCAGGGCCAGCCACAGGCTCTCGGTCAATACCAGCCGCGTGAGGGCTGCCCGCCCGGCGCCCAGCGAGGCGCGGATGGCCATCTCCTGCCGCCGGTCGAGCATCCGAGCCAGCAGCATGTGGGCCAGGTTGGCGCAGGCCATCAGCAGCACCAAGCCGACCGCCGCCCAAACCAGCAGCAACGCCGGCCGCACGTCACCCGTAATTTCGCGTACTAGCGGGACCGCGTGAGCGCTCACCGTGCCATTGGTATCGCGATACTCCGCCGCCAGGCGCGCGGCAATCGCCCGTACTTCCCGGTCGCCTGCGTCTTCGCTCAGGCCGGGCCGCAGTCGGCCGATCACTTCCAGCGGGTGATACTTCCGCCTGTTCCGTAACTCGGGCTCGATCCGGGAAAACGGCATCCAGACATCCGCCCATGGTGGAAACGCCTGCCGGGTGGGAACCACGCCGATTACGGTGAACGATTCCGTTTCGAGACGCATGGCGCGGCCCACAATTGCCCGGTTGGCGTGGAACTTCTGGCGCCACAGCTTTTCGGAGATCAGTGCCACCGGCCGCTGCTCGCGATCGTCGGCGGCGCTGAAGCCACTGCCCAACAGCAACTGGATGCCCATGACCGGAAACAGGTCCGCCGACGCGTTAGTGGCCTGCACCACCTCCGGCTCGCCCTGCCCGGCCAGCGTGATGTGGTTCATGGCTTGGAACGTGTACGCCGCCATTTGGACGAAAGTGCGGGTCTGGCTGCGCCAATCCTCGTAATCCGGCACGGTGACCTGCAACTGCGGCAAGGCCGGTGTGTTCTCCCACACCTGCATGAGCCGCTCAGGCTCGTGAAAAGGCAAGGGCCGCAGCAGCACCGCGTAGATGACGCGATAAACCGCGGTATTGGCGCCCACGCCGAGCGCCACCGTGAGCATGGCCGCCAGCGCGAATGCCGGGCGGCGGCCCAGAGACCGGAGGGTTTGGCGGAGGTCGGCGGCAGCCATGCTACCGAGTATAGACTCGCCGCGCCCGGTAGTGTCGGCAGGCAGACTTGCTTTTTGCCCTGCCATTCAGGCAAGCTGGTACGTTTCCTACAAATTCATGCGGGTCCGCATTCTTTACCACGATCACTGCTTTGACGGCGCCGCCTCCGCCGCGTATTTCACCCGCTTCATGCAGGGTGCCTTCTACCCGGAAGCGGAATTCGCCTACACCGGGATGGCCCACAAGGCATCCCAGCTTTTTGACGAAAGCCTCTTTGATGGCGATGTGAACGCCATCGTTGATTTCAAATATTCGAGCGATCCCCGGCTGACCTGGTGGTTCGATCACCACCAGAGTGCGTTCCTGACGCCCGCAGACGCCCGGAATTACCGCCAGGACACCAGCGGCCGCAAACTCTACGATCCGTCGTACAAATCCTGCACGTCATACATCTGCGCAGTGGCCCGCGAACGCTACGGTTTCGCCGCGCCGGACCTGGAACAGCTCGTCGAATGGGCCAACATCATCGATGGAGCGCAATATCCGGACGCCAAGACCGCCGTGGAACTGGGCGCCCCGGCTATGAAGCTGACGCTGGTGATCGAGGGCGCCAAAGGCTCCGGGATTGTTCAGAAGATCATCGGCTGGATGCAGAGCCGGAGGCTGGAGGAGATTGCCGCCGAGCCCGAAATCCAGGCGCTGTTCGAGCCCCTGTACCAGCGCCACGTCAATTCGGTGGGCCTGATCGGCAAACGCGCCCGGCAGGATGACGGCGTAGTCTTTTTCGATCTCACGGGCTACGATCTGGAAGGCTACAACAAATTCATTCCGTATTATCTGTTCCCCACCTGCACGTATACCGTGTCCGTGAGCCCTTCGAGCTTTCGCACTAAGGTTTCCGTGGGATCGAACCCCTGGGCCGCGGAGGCGCCCAAACACAACCTGGCCACCATCTGCGAACGCTACGGCGGCGGCGGCCACGCCCGCGTGGGCGCCATCAGTTTCGAGCCGGGCGCTATCGAGAAGGCCCGCGCGGTGGCCGCCGAGATCGTGGAAGAGTTGAAGCACTAGCCAGGTGGAGCGTGCCGGAATTACTGGAGTTGAAGTAGCGTAAAGGTCGCTCCCGCCAGGGCCAGTCACGCTTCAGCCCAAAAACCCCCGCGCCACCCCTATTTCCAACCTGGTCAATCAAAGACGTCCCTTCCCAAGTCCAAACCCGCTCCGTGCCCGCCCGATTCCAAACCACCCCCGTGCTACCCTCAAATCGGATGATCTTCTTCGCCAATCGTTCTCCGCGAATCCCGCTTCACATTAGGCGCGGAAAAAACGAAACAAAGCCAATTCATCCCCTGTTTACAATGGCTTACAAAATCGACAAACCCAGTTCCGCACCGGATCCGCCCCTTAAGCCGCCCATTGCTTTATACTGAAAATGACCTTGCAAGAAAACATCCGGATTCGCGGCGCGCGCGTCCACAATCTCAAAAATATCTCGCTCTCGCTCCCCCACAACCAGATCACCGTCATCACCGGTGTCTCCGGCTCCGGCAAGTCCTCCCTGGCCTTCGACACCATCTACGCCGAGGGCCAGCGCCGCTACGTCGAGTCCCTCTCCGCCTACGCCCGCCAGTTCCTCGAGCGCATGGAAAAGCCCGCGGTCGATGACATCGACGGCATCGCCCCCGCCATCGCCATCCGCCAGAAGAACACCAGCCGCAACCCGCGCTCCACCGTCGCCACCTCCACCGAGTGCTACGACTTTCTCCGTCTGCTGTTCGCTCGCGTGGGCCGCACCTTCTGCCCCAACTGCGGCAAGCGCGTCGAACGCGATACCGTCGACCAGGTCGCCCAGCAACTCCTCGCTCTTCCCGCCGGCTCCCGCTGGTACGCCCTCTTCCCTGTCGGCGCCGCCGCCGCGCACCCCAACACCCAGGCCCTCCGCGACCATCTCTTTGATCTGCGCAAGAAGGGATTCAGCCGCCTCTTTCAGGCCGGCCGCACTTTTGAATTCTCCACCCCGGAATCGCTCCTCGATATCGACTTCTCGAAACCCGTCTTCATCCTGATCGACCGCCTCGCCATCCCCGCCGAACCTGGACCAGAGCTGCGCCAGCGTCTGGTCGATACCGTCGAAATCGCCTATCGCGAATCCGGCGAGATCGTGCTCAAGAACGCCGCCGGGGCCGATCAGCCAGGCGCCACCGCCCCCCTGCGCTTCAGCGAGAAATTCGCCTGCAGGCAGTGCGGCCTCACCTTCGCCGATCCCGAGCCCCGCATGTTCAGCTTCAATAACCCCTTCGGCGCCTGCCCGCGCTGCCAGGGCTTCGGCAACACCATCGACTTCGATATGGACCTGGTCATCCCCGACAGGAACAAATCCCTCGACCAGGGCGCCGTCGACCCCTGGACCAAGCCCAAGTACCGCTCCTGGCTCGGCAATTTCCGCAAGACCGCGCGCGCCAAAAACGTGCGCATGAATGTCCCGGTCTGCGACCTCACCGCCCTTGAGAAAGAAACTCTCGAAGCCGCCATCCGCAACTTCTTCGACTTCCTCGAAACCAAGAAGTATAAGGTCCACGTCCGCGTCTTCCTCAGCCGCTATCGCGGCTACGCCCTCTGCCCCGATTGCAAGGGCGCGCGCCTGCGCAAGGAAGCTCTGTATATCCGCATCGCCGGCCGCAATATGGCCGACGTGGTCCGTATGAACATCGCCGAGGCCATGGCCTTCTTCGATGCGCTCGAGCTCTCGCCCGAAGAAACCGCCATCGCCGAAAAGATCCTGGTCGAGATTCGGCAGCGCCTCAAGTTTCTCAATGACGTCGGCCTCGAATACCTGACCCTCGATCGCCTCTCCGCTACCCTCTCCGGCGGCGAGGCCCAGCGCATCCAGCTCGCTACCTGCCTGGGATCGCGCCTCGTGGGAGCGTGTTACGTGCTCGATGAACCCTCCATCGGCCTGCACACGCGTGATACCGGCCGTCTCATCCGCATCCTGCAGGAGCTCCGTGAGATCGGCAATACCATCCTGGTCGTCGAACACGATGCCGATGTCATGCGCGCCGCCGATCGCATCGTGGACCTCGGCCCCGGCGCCGGCGAACACGGCGGCGAAATCGTCTATGAAGGCACTTATTCCAACCTGGTCGCCGATCCACAGTCGCTCACCGGCCGCTATCTCCGTGAGGCAGGCCATGGGCCTGCGCCGGCCTCCAGGGCCGCCCGCCCCAAGCGTCTGAAATTCTACGGCGCCCGCATGCACAATCTGAAAAACATCGATGTCCAGATCCCGCTCGGCGCCATGGTGGTAGTCACCGGAGTCTCCGGCTCCGGCAAATCCACGCTGGTCCACGACGTGATCTATCGCTCGATGCAGGCACTCCACAAAGCTCCGGCTGTCGAAGCCGTACCCCACGATGAATCCCTCGAACCCGCCCAAAAACTAACCTGCAGCCGCCTGGAGGGCGCCGAGGCCATCCGCGAAACCGTCATGATTGATCAATCGCCCATCGGCCGTACGCCCCGCTCCAATCCCGTCACCTACATCAAGGCGTTCGACCTGATCCGCGCCCTCCTCGCCTCCACGCGCGACGCTGAAAAGCGCGGCTACACCGCCGGCCACTTCTCCTTCAACATCCCCGGCGGCCGCTGCGAAACCTGCCAGGGCGACGGCACCGTCACCGTCGAGATGCAGTTCCTCGCCGACGTCGAGTTGATCTGCGAAGAGTGCCAAGGCACCCGCTTCAAGAGCGGCATCCTCGAGATCCGCTATAACGGGCTCAACGTCCACGAAATCCTGCAACTCACCGTCGATGAAGCCATCGCCTTCTTCCACGGCCGGAAGCGCATCATCCAGAAGCTTCAGGTGCTCTCCGACGTCGGCCTGGGCTACCTGCGGCTCGGACAATCCGCTACTACCCTTTCCGGCGGCGAAGCCCAGCGCGTCAAGCTCGCCTCGCATCTGGCGCAGGCCTCCTGCCAGGGCACTCTGTACATCTTCGATGAGCCCACCACCGGCCTGCACTTCGACGACATCGCCAAACTCCTCGCGGCCCTCGGGCGCCTGATCGAAAACGGCGCCAGCCTGCTCATCATCGAGCACAACCTGGAAGTCATCAGCGCGGCCGATTGGATTATCGACTTGGGACCCGAGGGCGGCGGCCGCGGCGGCTACATCGTGGCCACCGGCACGCCCCAACAAATCGCCGCGACCCCCGGTTCGTACACCGGCCAGGCCCTGGCCGCTTGGGGCAGACCATCGGCACTCGCGGTCGGCCCACCCGCGTAAAATAGAGTTATGTGGGTGCTGGCCGCGGTCCTCTTCTTCCTCCAGACTCCCGACTATTACGCCGAGGGTATGAAAGCACTCGAGGCTGCCAAATACGATCAGGCCGCCGATCTCTTCGCCAAAGCCATCGCCTCCGACCCCAAGGATTACGCCGCCCACTTCCACCTGGCGCTCTCCTACACCATGCTCAAGCGCGACCCCCAGAGCCTCGCCGAATATAAGAAGGTCCTTGAGTTGAAGCCCGGACTCTACGAAGCGGAATTGAACGCCGGCATTCTCCTCCTTCGCGATAAGCAGCCCGCCGGCGCCGAGCCTTATTTAAAGGCCGCCGCCGCCCAGAAGCCCAAGGAATTGCGCCCGCGCCTCTATTGGGCCGACGCTCTGCTGGCTACCGGCGACGCCGCCCAGGCCCAGGAGCAATACCACGCCGCTCTCGACCTGGATGCCAAATCCGCCGCCGCGGAACTGGGACTGGCCCACGCGCTTGTCCGCCAGGACCGCCTCGCCGATGCCGCGCCGCACTTCCAGGCGGCCGCGCACCTCGATCCGGCATACCGCGATGCCTTGTTGGAGCTGGCTGCGCTCTATGAGACGAACAAACAGAATGCCGAGGCCCTGGCCATCTATCAACAATTCCCGGAGAACTCCGCCGCCCAGGAGCACATTGGCCGGTTGCTGCTCGCCAACCAGCATTCCGCCGAAGCCATTGCGCCCCTCGAAGCCGCCATGCAGCGTGACCCCACGCCGGCCAACCGGCTGGCCCTGGCCACCGCCTACTTATTCGAGAAGCAATACGCCAAGGCCATGCCCCTGCTCGATCAGAGCGTCGCCGGCGAGCCGTCAAACTACTCGCTGCGCATGATGTACGGCCGCGGCCTGCGAGACACGAAGAAGTACGATCCCGCCGCGCAGCAGTTCTTTCAAGCGACTAAGTTGAAGCCGGATTCGCGTGAAGCCTGGGATGAGTTAGCCGGCATGTTATATATGTTGGAGAAGTACCCGGAGTCGATCGGTGCCTTGGATCGCGCTCACCAGTTAGGCGATGATACACCGGCTAACTACTACTTTCACGCCATCACTTACGATAAGTTGAAAGCCCTGAAGCCGGCATTGGAATACTATCAGGAATTCCTGTCCCGCAGCAGGGGCCAGTTTCCGGACGAGGAGTGGAAAGCGCGCCAGCGCGCCAAGCTGCTCGACAGGGAGTTAAACCACAAGCGATGACTTCCCGGTTGCCATTGCTGTGTATCCTGCTCGCCGCCGCGCCCCTGCGCGCCGATCTCGCCCAGGCCAAAGCCGAGCCCAACCTGGAGAAGCGCTCTTCCCTGGCCCTCGACAACGCCGCCCAGGCCCTGGCCCAGGCTCGCGAAGCCTACGCCAGGTCCGACCATGCCCGGGTGCAGTCCCTGGCCAACGAAATCAAGGAATCCGTGGAGCTGGCGGAAACCTCTCTCCATGAGACGGGCAAGAATCCTCGCAAGAGTCCTAAGTGGTTCAAGCGCGCCGAAAATTCTACGCGCGACTTGCTGCGCCGGCTGGATGCGTTCCAGCATGAAATGGATGTGGCCGACCGTCCCATGCTCGACGGGGTGAAGGCCAAAGTGCAGCAGGTGCACGACGATATGTTACTCGGTGTTCTGGAGGGCAAATGAAGACCCTGTTCGTGTGCGCGCTGCTCGCCGTCCCCCTGGCGGCGCAGCAGCAGCGGGATTTTCTGACTGTGGACGAAGCGGACCAGATCCGCGAAGCCCAGAACCCCAACGAGCGGCTGACGCTTTATGTCACCTTCGCCCGGCAGCGCCTCAACCAGGTGGATCACTGGCTGGCCAGGGAGAAAGCCGGCCGCTCCATTCTGATCCACGATGCCCTGGATGACTACGCCAACATCATCGACGCCATCGACACCGTAACCGACGATGCCCTGAAGCGCAAGGTGGATGTCAAACTGGGCCTGGCCGCCGTGGCCGCCGCCGAGAAAGAGATGCTGGCCGGCCTCCGCAAAATTATGGACAGCCAGCCCAAGGATATTTCTCGCTTCGATTTCGTCCTCAAGGAATCCATCGACGGCACCGCCGACAGCCTGGAAACGGCCCTGCAGGACCCCACCGCCCGCGCCGCCGCGCTCGACGCCAGGGAGAAAAAGGAGAAGAAGGAGCTCCAGGAATCCCTGACGCCCGCCGAGCGCGAAGAGAAACAAGTCGCCGAAGACAAGGCCGCTAAAGAGAAGAAGAAAGCCCCCAGCCTGCTCCGCCCGGGAGAAAAGGTCAAGGGCCAGGACGACAAGGACAATTAGAGTATTCCCATGCCGCGCACGCCGTCTGTCCTTTTGCCTGTATTTCTCTTCTTCACGCTCGGGGCCCGCGCCGCCGAGCCCGTGGTCGATTGGGACAAGGTGAAAGCGGAGACCCTGCTTCACTACCAGTCGGTTGTCCGGATCAATACCACCGATCCGCCGGGCAATGAGACCGCGGTGGTCAACTATCTGAAGGGCGTCCTGGATCGCGAAGGAATCCCCTACCAGGTATTCGCCCTCGAACCATCCCGCGCGAACCTGGTCGCGCGATTGAAAGGAAATGGACGCAAGAAGCCCGTCGTGATCATGGGCCACACGGACACTGTGGGCGTGCAGCCCGAAGTGTGGCCGGTCGATCCGTTCGGCGCCATCCGCAAGGACGGCTACATCTGGGGCCGCGGCACCACCGACAACAAGGATTGCGTGGCGGCCGGCCTGATGTTGATGCTGCAGCTCAAGCGTCTGCATGTTCCGCTCGACCGGGATGTCATCTTTGTCGCCGAAGCCAGCGAAGAGCGCTCCAGCGGACCCCTCAGCGCCGGTATCGATTACCTGGTCAAGGAACATTGGCCGGACATCGATGCCGAATACGCACTAGCCGAGGGCGGCTTCGTGCACTCCGAAAACGGCCGGGTTCGCTTCGTCGAGATTGCCGCCACCGAGAAAGTGCCGCGGCGTGCTCGTCTGATCGCTACGGGCACATCGGGCCACGGTTCCAGGCCCCGGCGCGACAACGCCATCGTGCATCTCTCCGCCGCCGTCGGCAGGATCGGCGCCTGGGAGCCGCCCATGCGCCTCAACGATGTCACGCGCACCTTCTTCGAACGGCTGTCCACGATCAGCGGGCCGGAAGAAGCCGCGCGCTACAACGGGCTGGTCGATCCGGCAAAGACGGCGGCCATTCAGGACTACTTCGCCGAGCACGATCTCGAGAAGTACTCCATACTGCGCACGTCCATCTCGCCCACGGTCATTCGCGGAGGCTTTCAGGAGAACGTCATCCCTTCGCAGGCGGAAGCCATGCTCGATATCCGCGCGCTGCCGGACGAGGATATGCCGGCGTTCTACGCCGAGATGCGGCGCATCATCGGCGATCCGGCGGTCAAGATCGTGCCCGCCGCGCCCGGACGGCCAAACGCCCCGCCCAGCCGTCTGGATTCGGACATGTTTCGCGCGCTCGAAGCCGCGCAACGCCGCATGTACCCCGGCGCGATCACCGTTCCCGGCATGGTCACGGGCGCTACCGATCTGGCTCAGTTGCGGGCCAAGGGTGTGCAGGCCTACGGAATCGGGCCGCGTTTCGACGAAGCTGAGTTTGCCGCGCACGGCTGGCACAGCGATGTAGAGCGCCTGAGCGAGGACTCGCTTTATGGCCTGGTGCAATTCGTCTGGTACGCCGTCCTGGAAATTGCCGCCGCCAAGTAGCCCCTCAACCCTGCTTCTTCTTCTCCAGGTTCCAAAGCCCGCGCGAAAGCACTCGCCCGCAAAACGGGCAATAGTTGATCCCCACGAAGTTGTGGCGCTCTTCGCCGAAGACGAAATAGTACTCCGTGTCGATCTCCGTGATGATCCTGCCGTTGGTGAGCTGATGCGGCTGCGCGTGGCGCGCCAGGTCGAGATCCATGAGCTTGTCGAGATCCGGGCAGCAGGTCATGTGGGTATTACAGCACGCGGCAGCCGGATCGCGGCGCCCGGGTGGTTGTAAACTGGTTGAATTGGCCGCGCTCACACAGACAGTTCCGCTGCCGGCGATTCCGCCCGCGGCGCCGCGCCTCGCTCACCGCTGGATTATCTCGCGCGGCATCGACCTGACTTTCGTCATCGGCAGCGCCCTGGCCGGTTACGCTTACCTGGTCGCCAACGTTGCCCTGCATGTCCCTATCTCCTTCCTGTGGTGGTTCTGGTCGGTGGGCTTCGACGGCACGCACATCTTCGGCACCGCTTCCCGCACTTTCTTCGACCGTGAAGCGCGCCAGACACGCCGCACGCTGCTGTTCGGCAGCGCCGCCTTCTTCTTCGCCCTGGGACCGGTCATGGTGCTGCTGGGCGGCAAGGCTATTCTGGCTCTGATCGTGGCCGTGTGGGCCTACTATCACGTCATCCGCCAGCACTACGGCGTAATGGTCCTGTACAAAGTGAAAAACCGCGACCTTGCCCGGCCCGACAGCTTTCTGGACCGCTGGTTTCTGGGCGTGATGACGGTCTTCCCGCCGTTCCACCGCTTCTTCATCCACCGCCCCGAGGAGCTGGGTCTCAAGTTCGCGTTCCCGCGCCTGGAACCGTTCCTCTGGACGCTGGTCGCCGCTACGGTGGTGGTTTACGCCGGCCGCCAATGGGTGCGCGTCCGCCGCGGCGATCCCATAAACCTGCCGAAGTTTCTGCTGTTTGCCGGCGTGATCCCGCTCCACTGGCTGACCTTCGCCTACATGAGCTGGATGGCCGCCGTGCCCACCGTCACCATCGTGCACAACCTGCAGTACCATGCCCTGATCTGGTTCCATAACCGTAACCGCTACGGCGCGCGGTCCGGCCAGGGCCACGGGCGCATCCCGCGGGCCATATCCCGCAGCCTCTTGAATTACGTGTTGGTGGCCCTGGTATTTAGCGCACTCTACCGCGTACCCGGCTTCCGGTTGGGCCAGGTCTCCGACCTGGCATTCGGCTTCTTCTGCGGCTTCGGGCTGACGCACTATTACCTCGATAGCAAGATCTGGCGCGTGCGCAGCGACCCCGCGCTGCGGCAGGTTCTCGAACTCGCTTAAAATCGCAACGGATAGGCCGTTTCCCCCGTCTGATAAACTACACGGAGACGTGCGCGTGAGAGTACTATTTTTCGGGATGCTCAAAGACGTGGCGGGGCGCGCCGAGGACCAGCTTGACCTGGAAACAGGCGCCACGCTGGCCCAGGTGCTCGACCATTATTGCGGCCTGTTTCCACGTATGCGGGAGATGACTGGCAGCATCCTGCTGGCGCGCAATCAGGAATTCGCTCCGCCCTCCGCCACCCTGGCCGACCGCGACGAGGTCGCGTTTCTGCCTCCCGTGAGCGGCGGCGCGGACTATGTGCGGCAGATTTCGGAAAACGGCCACTTCTTCGCGTTAACCCAGCATCCCATCGACCCGCGTAAGATCGCCACCCGTCTGTTGCAAGGAGAGGATGGCGCGGTGGTCACGTTCGAGGGTGTGGTGCGCAACAACACCAACGGCCGCCAGACGCACTTCCTGGATTACGAGTGTTACGAGCCCATGGCCATCAAGCTGATGGCCGAGATCGGGCGCGAGATCGCCGCGGCCTACGCTATCGGCCGGATCGCGCTGGTGCACCGGCTCGGACGCATGCTGATCGGCGAGACCAGCGTGGTCGTGATCGTGACGGCGGCCCATCGCAAGGCCGCCTTCGAAGCCTCCCTGGAAGGAATCAACCGGCTGAAGCGGTTGGTGCCCATCTGGAAGAAGGAGCACTTCTCCGACGGCGAGGTCTGGGTGGAAGGAGAATGGGACCGCGATGCGGCCATGGCTTCGAGCGGTTAGCGCCGCCCTGGCGCTGGCGGCGGCTCTAAGCGCGCAGATCAAGGTGCAAGTCAACCTGGTCCGCGTGCTGGCCACCGTCAAGAATCCGGCCGGCGAGCTGGTGGGCGCTCTCGACAAGGACGATTTCGAGATCTTCGATAACGGCGCCAAGCAGCAGATAGCTGTCTTCGAGCGGCAGACGGATCAGCCGCTCTCGGTGGCCCTGATGGTGGACGCCAGCGGATCCACCGCCAAGGACTTGAAGTACGAAGTCGATTCGGTATCCCGGTTTCTCAAGGCTTTGTTTGCCGAGGGCAATCCCAAGGACGCGGTGGCCCTGTACAGCTTCAATTACCAGGTGACGCTGCACAATTTTTTCACCCATAACCAGGCGCCCCTCGAGCATTCGCTGCGCCTCATCCAGGGTGAAGCGGGTACATCGCTCTACGACGCCGTGTTCCTGGCGTCCCGCGACCTGGAGCCGCGCATCGGACGCAAAGTGATGATCATCGTCACCGACGGCGGCGACACCACCAGCGTGAAAGACTTTCATGCCGCGCTGGACGCCGCGCAGTTGGCCAATACGGCGATCTATCCCGTGCTGGTCGTGCCCATTACCAACGAGGCGGGCCGCAACCTCGGCGGCGAGCACGCCCTCACGACTATGTCGCTCGGCACCGGCGGCCGCGTGTTCGAGCCCACCCTGGGAGCGGCGCTGGACAAGGCCTTCGGCGACATCATCAAGGATCTCCGCACCCAATATCTGCTGGCCTATTATCCGAAAGACGTGCCGCTCACCAAGAATCGCTTCCACCGCCTGCAGGTGCGCGTGCGCCGCCCGGATTTGCGGGTAACGTCGCGCAACGGCTATTATGGGGAGGCAGAGGACGATCGCACGCAAGCCAGGCAGTAAAGTTCAGGTCGTCCCCGGCGGCGGCAATCAGGAGAGCCAGCTACGCCCAGACCAGACGGAAAGCCCGCTAATCGCGCTCCCGAGCAAACTTTTGAAGAGGTGAAATACCTCCGTCACCTGATCGAGAAATCGATTCCGGTGCGCATCAAGCTCACCGACGGCGAGGTAGTTTCCGGCACCGTGGAATACTACGACCACTCGTTCATCCGGCTGACGCGCAAAGACGGTCCGAACCTGTTTATCTACAAACACGATATCAAGTACCTGTCGGAGGAGGGCTCCTAGGCCGGGCATGCCCGGACTGCTGGAGACCGCCGTCGAAATCGCGCGTGAAGCCGGCGCGCTGCTGGCCGATTATTTCGAGCGGCGCGTGCCGTTCGAGCTGAAAGGCGAGTTCGATCTGGTCACGGAGGCCGATCGCGCCTCGGAAAAGCTGATTGTGGAGCGCCTGCAATCGCGCTTTCCCACGCACGGCATCGTGGCCGAGGAAGGCGGCGGACAGGCGGGCTCATCGGAATACCGCTGGTATGTCGATCCGCTCGACGGCACCACCAACTTCGCCCATTCGCTTCCCATCTTCAACGTGACCCTGGCGCTGGAACAGGCAGGCGAGATGCTGGTGGGGGTGGTCTTCGATCCCATCCGGCAGGAGATGTTCACCGCCGAGCGCGGCTCCGGCGCGTATCTCAATAACCGCCGCATCCGCGTTTCGTCGATCGCGCGGCTCGACAGCAGCTTGCTGTGCACGGGCTTTCCCACGCGGCGGCGGCATCTGAACGTCAACGTGCACTTCTACCATCAACTGGCCATGGCCACTCACGGCGTGCGCCGCACGGGGTCCGCGGCCGTCGATCTTGCCTGGGTGGCGTGCGGCCGCCTGGACGGATTTTGGGAATTCGGCCTGAAACCTTGGGACCTGGCAGCGGGCAGATTGCTGGTCACCGAAGCCGGCGGCCGGGTTTCCGATATGCATGGCCAGCCGCATGACCTGGCCTCGCCGCAGTTGCTGGCGGATAACGGCCGCCTGCACGATCAGATTCTGGAGATCTTCGCAGAGGTTTTCGCGGGACGCTACCGCGTGCCGCTGCCGGTGAATCCGCCGGCATAGCCGGCCTATTCTATCCCGGGCTTAGATGCTTCACCGTTGATTCCCCTTGACAATCTAGGGCAGGCCGGGTCATACTACCCATAGATCGTCATAGGAAACCCAGGTTATGGCCAAATCCGATTCGCCCATGCTCTTGCAAGGCACCCTCGACCTGCTGATCCTGCACGCACTGCAGCGCGGCCCCCTGCACGGCTATTCCGTCGCGCAAACCATCCACCTGCTCTCGGACCGGGCGCTCAAAGTTGAAGAGGGTTCCCTTTATCCGGCCCTCTACCGACTGGAGCTGGACGGCGCGGTCAAAGCCCACTGGGGTGTCTCGGAAAACAAGCGCAAGGCCAAGTATTACGAGATCACCCGCCGCGGGCGCAAGCTGCTCGAATCCGAACAGCAGACCTGGAACCGCCTGTCGCTGGGTGTCCAGCGCACGCTCGAAAGGCTGCCGTGATGCGCACATTGTTTTTGAAATTACGCCGCCGCCGTTCCATGGAGCGCGACATGGAAACGGAAATGGCTTTCCACCGCGAAATGGCCGCCGCGCATGGCAACCCCATTCCCATGGGCAACGCCGCCGTGCTGAAGGAGCAGGCCCGCGATCTTTGGCGCTTCACGTTCGTCGAGAATCTATGGCGGGACCTGCTCTACGGCGTGCGCAGCCTGCGCCGCAGCCCCGGGCTGGTAGTTACCGCGCTCCTCTCGCTGGGCCTGGGCATCGGCATCAATACCGGCATCTTCTCGCTGGCCGTCGAATTCCTGTTAAGCGAGCCCTCCGTGCGCGACGCCCGCTCGGTGGTCTCGGTGGTCATCGGCGGCAACAGCCACGCCCGCCGGGATGTGCTCGAGTTCGTGCGCGCCGGCGGCCTGTTTCAGGACGTGGTGGGCGCTAACGAAGAGACCTTCATCAACTTCGACGACGGCGCCGAAACGCGCCAGATTTTTTGCGTCGCGACCACCAGGAATTATTTCGCCGTGCTGGGCGGCCCTATCGCCTACGGGCGCGGCTTCATGCCGGCGGATCCCAATGAGGTGGCGGTCGTGTCTCATCAGTTCTGGCGCACCGCCCTGCGCGCCGATCCGGCCGCCGTGGGCCGCGCGATCCGCTTGGACGGACGCGCCTACACCGTCGTCGGCGTCCTGCCCGCCGATTACCGCACGCTTGTCGGCTTTGGATTCTCGCCGGACCTCTTCGTGCCCAGCTTTCTTCCGGACACATACCTGGCGATCTATGGCCGCCTCAAGCCCGGTATGAGCATCGGGCAAGCCCGCGCCGGAGTGCTCACGGTGGCCCGGCGGCTCGACCAGGTCATGCCGGAGCGCGAGTTCCATTACGCCGACGAGTGTTCCGTAACCGCGGCGGGAGGCTACGACCGCTTCAGCAGCCAGTCTCAACTGCAAACCGTGGGACTCTTTTTTCTGATCCTGCTGGCGTTGGTTGGGGTGGTGCTGCTGGTCGCCTGTATGAATGTAGCCAGTCTGCTCCTGGCGCGCGGCGCGGCCCGCCGCCGGGAATTGGCCATACGGCTCTCGCTCGGCGCCGGCCGCGGCCGCCTGTTTCAGCAATTGCTGGTCGAGAGCCTGCTGCTGGCCGTGGCGGGCGCGGCGCTGGGCCTGTTGCTGCACCAGGCGTTGGCCTTTGGCCTGACCCAACTCCATCTTCCACTCCCCTTCCCTATCCGCCTGCACCTGCGGCTCGATTGGCGCGTGATGGCGTATGCCATGCTGCTCACCGGCTTCGCCACGCTGGCCTGCGGCATGCTGCCGGCCTGGCGTTCCATCAAGCGATCCATTTCGACCGACCTGCGCCGCGAGACCCGTTTGCGCGGCCAGCGCGTGCTGGTCGCCGTGCAAGTGGCGCTATCGGTGATCGTGCTGGCCGCCGGCTCGCTGTTTCTGCGCAATCTCGGGCATGCCCGCGCCATCAGTCCCGGCTTCGACGTGCGCCACACGCTGCGCGCCGACGTGAACCTGCCGCCCGCGGCATACAAAGACAGCAAGCGAAAGCAGGCCTACGTCGCCGGCGGCCTGCGGGCGCTCTCGGGACTGCCTGGCATCGAGGCCGTCGCCGCGGCCCGGATCGTCCCCTTTACCGACAATACGAGATTCGGCAGTTCGCTCACGTTCCCGGACACCGGGCAGAAAATTCACGTGGAGTTTAACTGGAACGCCGTTTCGCCCGATTATTTCCGCGCCATGCGCATTCCACTCCTCAGCGGGCGCACCTTCTCCGCTTCCGCGGGCGCCCCGGCTGCTCACCTGGTGGTCGTGAACCGGACGTTCGCGCAGCGCTATCTGGCCGGGCGATCGCCGTTGGGTCGTACTTTCCTGTGGGGCGATGGGAAGGCGCTTTATATGATCATCGGCGTGGTAGGAGACACCAAGAACATGACCATCGGCGAGGACGACCGCGGGCAGCTTTACGAAGACCTGTCCCAAATCGACAATGACCGTACGCGTCTCCAGTTCGTGCTGCAATCGACCACCCCGCCGGGAGCGCAGTTGCGCGCGGTGCATGACGCGCTACGCCGCGTGGAGCCGAATGCCGGGTTGGAAGTCGCGACGCTGTATTCCAGCATCGGGCTGGCGTTTCTTCCCAGCCAGGTTGGCGCGGCGCTTCTGGGAACCATGGGGATGGTGGGCCTGCTGCTGGCCGCCATCGGCCTTTACGGCGTGATGGTTTACTCGGTCAGCCGCCGCACGCGGGAGATCGGCGTCCGCCTGGCGCTGGGAGCGGACCGTCGTGACATCGCTTTCCTGATCCTGACCAGCACGGCGAAGCTGGTGGTGACCGGCGCGGCCGCCGGCCTGGTCTGCGCCTTCTTCCTGGTGAAGCCGCTGGCCGTGTTCCTGGTTCCCGGCCTGCATCCCAGCGATCCCTGGACATTCGTGGCCGTTGCCGGCATGCTGGCCGTAACCGGCTTCGCCGCTGCGTGGAGCCCGGCGCGCCGCGCCGCCGCCGTCGATCCGATCGCCTCTTTGCGCTATGAGTAGGAAGGCCTGCTAATACGAGCAGCCGCGCAGCTTGGCGACGCCCCCGGCCGCCTGCGCCACGCGCGCCCACAGGTTGTTCGGCAGATGCAGGTCCGGATACCGGCGCTTCAGCAGATGAACCGTCTCCGCCTGGCACGAGCCCAGCGTGAAACGGTCGATATCCGGAACGCCGCCGAGCGCCGCCGCCAGCACGTTGAAGCCGTCGTGAGTTTCCGCGCGGGGGTCCGCACCGCGGTCCAGCAGCAGCCCGACCATTGCCGTGTAACCATAGCCCGCGGCCATCATCAGCGCGGTTTCGCCGGACCTCCCGCGGCTGTCCACCTGCGCGCCGCCATCCAGCAGAGCCTGCGCGGTAATGATCCGGTTCTTATGGACGGCGTGCATCAGCGGCGTCCAGCCGTTGACTCCGCCCGGCAGGTTGGGATCCGCGCCGTGTTCGAGGAGCATCCGCACCGCCGGAACAGAACCCGCCCGCACGGCCGCGATGAGAGCCGTCAGGCCGCGCTCGTTCTTCCGGTTCACGTCCACGCCCTGCGCCAGCAGCTTCCGCATACCGCCGGTGTCGCCCGCCGCCGCCCCCGATATCAGCGAGACGGAGGGCCGCTGCGAGGCGCAGCCGTACAGAAAAAGCAGGGGCGCCCAGAGGAGCGATCGCCGGAAGACCATATCGGCATTATAAAATGTCTACTTTGCAGTGTCAAGTACTTTCCGCAGATGTTGGCTTCTTACTGCGACACCTCCACCGTCAGCGTCACGCTCGCTTGCACCTGTATGTTCCCCGACTCGATTGGCGTGGCGGCCGACGCCCCGGGCGCCATGGCCATCGCCCGCATCATAGGCCGGATCACCTGGGGCTCGCCCTCTTCCGCCGATAACACCCGCGCCACCTTCAGCCCCAGCGCGCCCGCCATGGCGTCGGCGCTGGCCCGCGCCTTCAGGGCGGCGTCGTGCAAAGCCCGCGCCCGCACCGGCGTTTCGTCCTTAAGCAGAAACTCGATGCCTCGTACGTTGTTGCCGCCCGCCTGGGTCCCCGCATCGATCACCTTCCCCACCTTCGCCAGATCGTCCGTGGTGATTTCTACCGTGTTAGACGCGGTGTAGCCGCTGATGACGGGCTTGCCGCCCGGCTTCGCATACGTGAATTCGGGATTCAGCGAATACCCGCTGGTATGAAGTTCGGCGCTGGAGCCCAGCGAACGGCGCAAGGCAGTGACCATCGATTCGGTTTGGGAGGCGTTCTGCGCAGCCGCGGCCTGCGCCGTACCGGCCTGGCTCACGACGCCGATGGTGAGCCGGGCGCGGTCCGGCGGGACGGAAACCGTGGCATCGGCAGTGGCGCGTACGTAGGGGTGCGACGCCCGGTCGAGGGGTTGTGCCGCCGCAAACGAGACCGGTAACCACACGGCAACCACACAGCCGAACGCGCGGATGAGCTGTTTCATTTTTCTCTCCTCGATTCCATCATCGCGCCGCGCAGCCACCTATGTTTAAATTGCAAACATGGAACCTTCCCGGCAGCATGCCGCGCCATCGCCTTCCGGCCGCCCGGCAGTTCCCGAGCCGTCCTTGCCGGAGCGCGCTCGCACGCTGGTGCACGTAGCCGGTGTCGGCGCCCTATCCACGCACTCCCGTAAACAGCCCGGCTTTCCGTTCGGCTCGGTGATGCCATACGCCGCCGGCCGCGACGGCCAACCGGCGTTCCTTATCAGCAGCATGGCCATGCACACCCAGAATCTGAAATCCGACGCGCGGGCCAGCCTGTTGGTGATGCAGGAGGGCCAAGATGACCCGCTGGGCGCCGCCCGCATCACGCTGGTCGGTGAGGTGCTGCCGGTGGCCGAGGCGGAATCGGCCGCAGTGCGCGAGTTGTACCTGAGCAGACACCGGAACGCCGCCTATTGGGTGGATTTCGACGATTTCACCTTCTACCGCATGCAACTCAGGGACGTGTACTTCATCGGCGGCTTCGGCGTGATGGGCTGGGTCTCCACCGAGGAATACACCCGCAGCCGGCCGGATCCCCTGGCGGAAGCCGCCGCCGGAATCCTGCGTCACATGAACGACGATCACGGCGAGGCCCTGCTGCTGCTGGCCCAGGCGGCGGGCGAGACAGATGCACAAACCGCCGTCATGACCGCGGTCGACCGCCTCGGCTTCCACGTCCGGCTGCGCGCCGGCGACCGCGTTTTCGGCGCCCGCATCGCCTTCTCCCGTGAAGTATCCGATAGTGAGCAGGTACGGGCGGTACTGATCGAGATGGTGCACGCCGCCCGCGGTGCGCGACAATAGGGTTTTGTTACCGTATTTAGCCAAAATTGAGCCACTTGCATCCGGGCCCGGATTAAGTTTAAGATAACGATGTGGATAACTCCGAATTGGAGGGAGTTCAAGGATGATCTACTCTCGGTCCGCTGAATATGCCATCCGGGCGTTTGTGCACCTGGCACAGGTTCCGGACGGCAAATACGCGATGGTGAAGAACATCGCGGAGCAGGAGGATATTCCGGCCCATTTCCTGGCCAAGATCCTGCAGCAGCTTGCCCGCAAGGGATTATTGCGCTCGAGCAAGGGTCCTACCGGCGGCTTCGCGCTGCGGGTGCCCCCGGCTGACGTGAAGCTTTGGGACATCGTGGAGGCCCTGGACGGGATGTCGCAATACACCGCCTGCGCCAGCGGACTGTCGGAATGCTCCGACGAGATGCCCTGCTCCATGCACGATAGCTGGGTGGCCCTCCGAACGCGTATCATAGATTATTTGGAGAAGAATACGATCGCCGACCTGGTGAAGGCGCTGGACCAGAAGCGCAAGTCGCTGGCCAAACAGCGGAAGCCCAAGCGCGCCGTTGCCACCCGCCGGTAGTCTGCCGCATCCAATTAATCGGGCCGTATCCTGTCTGGGAGCGGCTATGGAGAGTCCAAATGGGCAATTCTGTCTTAGTCCCCATGGTGGTGGAGCAAACCTCCCGCGGGGAGCGCGCGTACGATATTTATTCCCGGCTGCTGAAAGAAAACATCATCTTCTTAGGCACGCCCATTGACGACAACGTCGCCAACCTGGTAATCGCCCAACTGCTGTTCCTGGAGGCGGAGGACCCGGAGAAGGACGTTTCGATCTATATCAATTCCCCGGGCGGTTCCATCACCGCCGGACTCGCCATTCTGGATACCATGGACTTCATCCGTCCGGATATCGTCACCATCTGCGTGGGGCAGGCGGCCTCCATGGCCGCGGTGCTGCTGGCCAAGGGCAGCAAGGGCAAACGCTTCAGCCTTCCGAATTCGCGCATCATGATCCACCAGCCGTCCATGCAGGGCTTGGCTGGGCAGGCGGCCGACATCGATATCTACGCCAAGGAAATC
>DATGGM010000217.1:0-3951 GCA_035308525.1 Bryobacteraceae bacterium | reverse complement strand
TGTCGAGGGCGGGAAGGTCGTCGTGGATCAGCGAGTAGGTGTGCAGCATTTCAATCGCCGCGCCCAGCCGCTCGATACCGTGCGGCAGATTGCCCGCGATGGTCACCGCTGCCTGCATGGCGAGCACGGGCCGCAGCCGCTTGCCGCCGGCAAAGGTGGAGTGGCGCATGGCCCCGTGAATGGAGACCGGAACTGTATCGACACCCGGCAACAGCTCCTCGAGCGCCCGGTCGGTCAGTTCTGCGCCTTCCTGAATCAGCGATTTCACATCCACAGGCATCGACTCATGATAACCGAGCGCGGATGCGCCGGCGTTCCAGCAACCACAGGAGGGTGATCAGCGCCAGGGCAACTGAGCTGACGACACGGCCAACCAGAACGTCGGGGGTTGTGGTCCAATCGGCGGTCAGCTCCACCGGGCCGCGGGGAACGGGAACAGCCATAAGTCCGTCCTGGCGGGACGGCATAGAGCCCACTGCCCGCCCGTTCAGGCTCAACCGCCACGCGGGATAACTGCGCAGGCGAAGCACGAGGTATCCGGCGTGAGGAAGGTTGGCAGTGAGCCGGTGGTGCTCCGAGGTCCGGCCTGACTCGGCGAAGGTCGCCTCGCATGACCCCTGATCGGGGTTCCACTCCGGCGTCATATCCGGGTCGCCTTTGCCCAGCGTGTCGGTGGGGTCCGTGACCAGGCATGCAAAGGGCAGCCCGGTGGGAACCAGGGAATCGTCGGCGCCCGGCGGCGCGTATTCGTCCGTACCCGCAACCCCGTCTCCCGAGCTGTAATCGCGCAGCACCCCATTGACCTGATCCTCTTCGTCGCATCCCTGGAACAGCGACACAAAGGCAAATGCCGTGGCCGTGGCGAAGGCGGCGCAGCAGACGGCAGCGACGACCACGCGCCAGGCACGTTTCCCGGGCCATACCGCGGAGGCGAAGAAAATAGCCATGGGTGCTTCCACCACCACCAGCCATCGCCAGGGAAACTGCAGGAAGCGCATCTTCGGAAGTGCATTCCAGATGAAATCCGAGGCCGGAAACTGCAAGCAGATGACCGCCACGGGGATGATTGCGATGGGGATCCACCACCTGCGCTCCGGGGGCAGAGTGCGGCGCCACCAGCTCATGCCGACACCGGCCAGGGCGACCAGCACCATGGTCACAGCGATCGCCGACACGCGGATGAGCTCGATATCGTGCAACTCGAGGCGCGGATCGTGGTGCCGGGCGAAGAGCCAGCTGTTCTCGATAAGCAGTCCGGGATCGTCGACCGCTTGGCGGATCTCCACCCAACGCTGTTCCCAGGCAGCGGGAATCCAGAAGAAGGCGGCGAGGCCGAGGCCCAGAACCGCCGCGACGGCAGCCCGCAGCACCGGAATCCAGGATCGCGCCAGCAGAGCGGCCACCAGCGTAACCCCCGCGAGCAGGTAGCTGAGCATCACGCCCAGCGGCGCATTCGAGAGCCAGGCGCCGGCAATGACCAATGCCAATTGAAGAGCTGTCCGATCGAACGAAACATCGAACCATGCCCTGGCTCGTTCCCCGGCCTCAGAAGCGAGACTTGTACCCCACAGACGAAGACCTGTCTGTGGGGGCCCCGGACCTGGGGCGCCCGCTTCGGGAATGGGGGACGCTCCAGGCCGGAAGTCGCGCAGAACCAGCATCAGCATCACCGGGACCCAGAAGCCGCCCGTCATTTCGGCGAATGCGGAGCGCTCGTAGGCCGTGAAGAGCGCGTAACCGGAAAAGATGGCCGCGCATCCCGCCAGTGTCGCCACGCCTTCGTTGAAGACCTGGCGCGCCAGCGCACGGGTTGCCATGCCGGTGGCCGCAAGCAGGAGAAAAACGATCACCTGTGGCAAAAAACGCCACGGAATAAGCGCGCCCAGGAACGCACCCAGCATCCAGGTCAGCGGCGGATAGAAGACAAAGCGAGGCTCACCCGCGGTGAAATTTGGCGTGGGAGTCCAGTGGGGATACAAGATTCCCTGCCGCCAGCTGTGCAAAGCATCGATCCACGACACAAGGTGGAAGTCGAAATCATGTCCGCACGACGGACCGCGCAGCATCTCCGGAATGACGGCGAAGGCGGCGCTGAGAAGGACCAGCACGGGACCCGCGTATCGCCGCCAGGCGAGCCTATATTCCGATCTCGTATCTCCCGCGCCTGATCCCTGTTCGCTGTTTCCTATTTCCTGATCGTTCATGGCCTGAGGCGCAGCGTATGTCGTGTCTGCGCCGCTACGACGGCCGGGCTGAAGGGCACGGCAAACGTGGTTCCCCCGTAGTAGTCATTCCATTGATCGCGGAAATAGGGGCTATACGGATTGCCGCTTTCGCCGAGGGAGATATTTTCGGTCGAGCCGTCAATGTTGCTCCAGTCCATGGTGAAGCGCTGCGATGGCCCGAAGGCACGGCCGACCTGTTTCACGGTGGTGGTGTCGCCGCTCAAGGGCTGCGGTCCGGTGCCGGCGATGCGGCTCACGATGGGAAGCAGCGTGGCCAGCGGGTGTTCGATGTCGATCACATGCCAGCTTCCGTACGTCCACTGACTGACATCGTGCGGGGCGGCAGGGTGTTCATGGGTCTTCTCCATCCCGCGGCGCACGGCTTCGGTCAGCAGTGCATCCCAGTCCTTGTATCCCGCGGGAAGCCAGTCGGAGCTGCCGTGCATGATGATCTCTTCCTCGGCGAAATTCGAATCGGCCCACCGGTATTCATGGGCCAGATCGCCCACCTTGGGCTCGAGGATCAGCGGCCAGAAGGCGGCGCGCGCCTGGGTCACCAGCGATGCCGCTACTGAATCGGTGGTGAGGCGGCCATCCCAGGTGCGCATCAGGTCAGCGGCCTTGTGCATGCGGTCGTCGGCACCAGCGGTGTGGTCGATGGCGTAGGCAAAGCGGTGCGCCAGTTCCTGGTCCACCTCGCTGTAGATGTCGGTTTCGACGGCCAGCATGTCTTTCGGCATGAGGCCCTCGCGTCCCTGCAGCGACTTGTAAATGCGCTGGGTGCGGTAAGCATCCTGCCATTCAAGGGTGAGCGGATAGGGCGACTTGTCTGTGGTGACGCGCGAGTTGGCGGTTGCCAGGAAGCCGGACGGCGGATCGAAAGCGGAGGGCATGGCGTCGAAGGGAATGTAGCCCGTCCATTCATGCTGCGTGTCGGCGATCGGCCGGCCGGCCACCCCCGCCGGCCGTATGGGAACGCGCCCGACGGCGTGGTAAGCGATGTGTCCCTGGTCGTCGGCATAGACGACGTTCTGCGTAGGCCAGCACCAGGCAGAGAGCGCCGTCGAGAACTCCTCCCAGTTCGAGGCGCTGTTCATGGCGTAAAGAGGCAGGGCATTGAGGCTGGGATCGTAGAGAGCCCACTTCAATGCGATGGGCCGGTCTTCGTGCGAACCCATCATGGAAAGTACCGGGTTGATCAGAGGGCCGTGATCGCTGGAACGAACATCAATGCTGACGTCCGGCTTTCCGCGCACGGGAACCACTTCGCGATCGATGGCGAGCGGTTTCCATGTGTCGTCGCCGGCCTGGTAATTGTTGTCCTGCAGCTTTTCGACATACACATCCTGCACGTCCGCGAACAATGCCGTGAATCCCCAGGCGACGTGCTCGTTGTGTCCTGCGATTACGAACGGCACTCCGGGAAGAGTGACCCCGGCGGCGTGAAAACCGGGGGCGCGCAAGTCGGCCATGTACCAGATATTCGGCTCAGTGAGCGAGAGGTGCATGTCGTTAGAGAGCAGCGGCTTTCCGCTGGCGGTGTGTTTGCCTGCCACCACCCAGTTGTTCGATCCCGGAGCGCATCCGTCACAGTCGGGGAGACCGAGAAGGGTGCGGAGGCCCACCAGTTGCGTGGGCTGTGCGTCGAGTGAGGCGGGTGTGATTTGAAAAGCAGCTGCAGGTCCTTCGACTCCGCGCCGCGATGCCGCGCTGCGCTCAGGATGAC
>DATGGM010000216.1:0-3166 GCA_035308525.1 Bryobacteraceae bacterium | reverse complement strand
TGGTGCCCACATCCACATAGTGCAGGCCGGTTGCGGCCAGCTCTTTGGCGCGGCGGATATCGTCAATGTAGTACGAATTGCCGCCGTCGATGATGATGTCGCCGCTTTCCATGCTGGCGGATAGCTGGGCCAGGGTAGCGTCGACGGCGCCGGCCGGAACCATCAACCATACGGCGCGCGGCGGGGTCAGCATTTTGAGGAAATCGTCCAGCGTGAGCCCACCGGCGGCGCCGTCCCTGGCGAGTTGCTCGACGTTGGCGTGATTCTGATCCCAAACTACACATTTATGTCCTCCGCGCATCAGGCGGCGCACCATGTTGGCGCCCATACGTCCCAGGCCGATCATTCCAAGCTGCATCCGAGGAACCTCCTTCGTTTAGCGTACCGCGTGGAATTGCGGTTTAATGATCGGGATGAAGGTTGTTCTGTTCGGGGCCACGGGGATGGTCGGGCAAGGGGTGCTGCGGGAATGCCTGGCCGATCCGGAAGTGGAAAGCGTGCTATCGATCGGACGCAACCGAACCGACCGGCAGCATCCCAAGCTGCGCGAGGTGATCCAAACGGATTTCGTGGACTTCCCGGCGGTGGCGCCCGAGCTGCGCGGCTGCGATGCATGTTTCTTCTGCCTGGGAGTTTCTTCGGCGGGGATGAGCGAGGAGCGCTACCGGCGGGTCACCTACGATCTGACGATGACGGCCGCGCAGACCCTGGCGCGAGTCAGCCCGGACATGACGTTCATCTACGTTTCGGGCATGGGTACAGACAGCTCGGAGCACGGGCGCACGATGTGGGCGCGAGTGAAGGGACAGACCGAGAATGCGCTGCTGCGACTACCTTTCAAAGCCGCTTACATGTTTCGTCCGGGGCTCATCGTTCCGCTGGACGGCATCCGGTCTAAGACCAGGCTGTACAGCATGTTTTATGCGGCGGCGGGGCCACTGATTCCGTGGCTGTACGCGCGTTTTCCCAAGTATGTGACAACCACGCGGCAGATCGGACTGGCCATGTTGACGGTGGCCAAGCGGGGAGCGCCGGCGGCGGTGCTCGAAAACGCCGACATCAACCGGGTCTGAATTTATTTGATCAGTTTGCGATCCGCCAGCCAGTCGCGCAGGCGGTCCGGCCAGGTGGCTACTGGAAGACGCGAAGGCCGCATGCCGACGCCGTGCGGGCCGCTGGCGTAGATGTGCATCTCGGTGGGCACGTTTTGCTTTTGGAGGTCCAGGTAAAGGTTGACGGTGGTGAGCGCGTGGGAGCGATCCTCATCGGTGCACATGAGAAATGTGGGCGGAGCGTCGTTGGGCACGGTGATGGATCCGGGCTTGAATCCAGGATAGATGGCGGCGGCGAAATCGGGGCGCGAGCTGGCGCGATCGATGGGATCGGGTGCGGCGGGGTTGCCGCGGTCGAAGCGGGTTTCGATCAGGGCAGCCAGTTCACCGCCGGCGGAGAAGCCCATGACGCCGATGCGGGCGGTGTCGACGCCCCATTCGGCGGCGCGGCTGCGCACGGTGCGGATAGCGCGGGCGGTGTCGGCCAGGGCGTGGTCCGCGACGGCGTAGTGCGATCCGGGCGCGCGCGCCAGGCGGTATTTCAAGACGAAAGCCGCGATACCGTTCTGGTTGAGCCAGTCGGCAATCTCCCAGCCTTCCTTGTCGATGACGAGCTGGGAATGGCCGCCACCGGGGGCGACTACCACGGCCGCGCCGTTAGCTTTCCCCTGGGGCGGCAGGAAAATGTAGATGGACGGATAGTGCACCACCGTGAATCGCTTGGGCAGCGCAGCGTTGGGGGACGATTCGAATACCTCGGACGCGGTTTGGCTTTCGGAGCCGGGCGCGCCGTTGGGCCAGAGGCGGATTTCGGCGCCGCGATCGATGGCGAATGCACATCCACCGGCCAGAGTGAGGGTAAAGACGAGTCTCGCGATCATAGCTGGAGGGCAGTGTATCACGCGGGTGTGAGCTGGCGGCCGCGAAAATCAAACATCTGATTTCCAGCGCAGATGAATACAGCTGAACGCGGATAAGACATGCAATGATGATGCAGGTACGCGCTGCGTCTACAATGGAGACTGAACGCCTTGACGGCGCGTAAAGGAAAGGCATCCGGCGGAAAAATGAGTCTGAGATGCGCCGTGATTTTACCCTGAGAGAATAATTCAATGACCGCATCCAACGAAATAAAACAACAACTGCAACCGGCCAAGCTGTTCATCCACGGCCGCTGGGAAGATTCGGCGGAGGGCCGCGCCATCCAGGTTGTCAACCCCGCGACGGGCGAGACGCTGACCACGGTGCCGGATGGCGCGGCGAGCGATGTGGATCGCGCGGTGGCCTCCGCGCGCGCCAGCTTCGAGAACAAGAGCTGGCGGGGGATGGATCCCTCCAAGAAGGAGAAAATCCTGTGGGACATCTCCGAGATTCTGCTGCGGCATCGCGAGGAGCTGGCCGTGCTGGAATCCATGGAGAACGGCAAGACGGTGCGGGAGGCGGGCGGCGCGGACGTGGACCCGGCCATCGACGCATTCCGCTACTACGCCGGTTGGGTGCGCAAGATTTATGGCGAAACCATACCCGTGGATGGTTCGTTTCTGAACTACACACTGCGGGAGCCGGTGGGCGTGGTGGGCGGCATCGTGCCGTGGAACTATCCGCTGCAGATCGCCGCGTGGAAGGTGGCGCCGGCGTTGGCCTGCGGATGTTCCGTGGTGCTGAAGCCCTCGGAGTGGACCCCGCTCACGGCGCTGAAGCTAGCGGAATACTGCCAGCAGGCGGGGCTGCCGGATGGCGTGCTGAATGTGGTTACGGGCTACGGCCAGACCGCCGGCGAGGCGCTGGCGTTGCACATGGACGTGGACAAGATCAGCTTTACGGGCAGCATCCGCACGGCGCGGCGGCTCCTGCAGGCGTCCGGCGAATCGAATCTGAAGCGCCTCAGCCTGGAGCTGGGCGGCAAATCGCCGAACATCGTTTTTCCGGACTGCGACATGGAGGCGGCGTTGAAGTCGGCGTTCTGGGGAATCTTCGCGAACAAGGGAGAGATCTGCAGCGCGGCGTCGCGCCTGCTGGTGCATGAGGAGATTTACGACCGCTTCGTAGATGAGCTGGCGGTCCGCGCGCGGAAGCTGCGGGTGGGCGATCCGCTGGATAAAGGCACGCAGATG
>DATGGM010000215.1:0-18254 GCA_035308525.1 Bryobacteraceae bacterium | reverse complement strand
CGTCGTGCCGGCCGACAAGGACGGCGGCCCGAAGCCGGACGGCTTGGTGGCGTCGCGTGTGTCCACCACCCGGCAGGGCGCCATAGTGATGAAACGCAACCCCGCAGCCACATTCAGATCCAGCGTAGCTGTAGCCGTACTGCTGCCGGCATCCGTGACCTTCACGGTGAACGACGAATTGCCGACAACCGTAGGCGTGCCGCTGATCAGACCGGCGTTCACGCCGCTGGCGGTCAGGGTCAGACCGGTGGGCAGCGATCCGCCGGTGATCGACCAGGTGTAGGGCGCGGTTCCCCCCAACTCTTGCAGAGTGTCCGTATACGCCACATTGATCTCGCCGTTAGGAAGCAGGGAACTGGTAGTGATGGTGAGGCCGGAAGTGACGGTGATGGACAGCGATTTGGGCGTGGAGGTGACGCCCACAAAGTCCTTGACTGTAACGTTGAAATTGGATGTAGCAGCAGTAGTAGGAGTGCCCGTGATCGCGCCGGTGGCGGTATTCAAGGTCAGGCCGGCGGGCAGCGATCCGCTGCTCACCGCCCAATTCAAGGGCGCGGTGCCGCCGTTTGCAGTCAAAGTCTGGTTGTAAGCCGCACCTGCCAAACCGTTCGGCAGTGAAGCGGTTTGAACAGTGGGCACGGCGTTGATGGTGATGGACAAGTTCCCCGAAGTCTTGGTGCCGCCCGCTGTGTCCCTCACGGTGACAGTGAACGTGGAAGTGCCCGGTGTAGTGGGCGTGCCTGAAATCGCGCCGTTGGCAGTCATGGTCAAGCCGGCGGGCAGGGACCCGTTCACGGTCCAGGCATAGGGGCTGGTACCCCCGCTGGCGAGCAAGTTGGCGCTATAAGCGATGCCCACGTCGTCGGCGGGCAGTGAGGTAGTGGTGATGGTCGGAGCGGTGTTGATAATAATGGAGAACGCTTTAGGGGGTGAGGTGTTGTTGGCGTTGTCCTGGACGGTCACGCTGAAGTTGGAAGTGCCGGTGGCGGTCGGCGTGCCGCTGATGGTTCCCGAGGAAGCTCCCAATGTTAAGCCGGCCGGCAGCGACCCGCTGGAAACCGTCCAGTTCTTGTACGGGCCGCCCGCTCCCCCGGTAGCCTGGAGAGTTTGGCCGTAGGCAACGGTCACATCACCGGCGGCCAGAGAGGCGGTCGTGATGGTAGGCTGCGATGCAATAGTGAGGTTCACGGTCAACGGCACAGGCGAATTCGAAGCGGAAGTGTATACGGTCACTGTCCCGGAATAGCTGCCCGCGGCGAGTGACCCCGGATTGGCGTTGACGGAGAATGTTCCTCCGGTCTGCCCGCCCGTGATAGCTGACCCCGGGGCTGGACCAACGGTTAGCCAGGTACCGCCCGTCGGACTAGTAACAGATTCCGTGACGGCGTAAGCCAGCGACGTGGTGGGACTGTCGCCGACGGTGACGCTCTGCGACTGCAGGGCGCCACCGGGCGCGGCTGTAAAGGAAAGCGCCGCGGGAGTGGCGCTGCCATTCACGGTTTCAGACGGGCAGTTCGTGCACGTCGTGCTCATGCTGCCGGTAATGCCCAACTTGGCTGTGGAATTGACCTGTCCGGGACAAAAAGTCGCGTCCAGGCAGGTATAGCTGGCCTGACTGGCCGGCGAGCCGACCAGACTTGGCACTGAGAAGGCCAACGGCAGCGGGGCAGGCAGGAGCGAGTTCGGCGGAAATACAATAGTCGCCGTCAGGGTCGCCACGTGGTTGCTTGGAGACACTAAGTACAAGGTGCAATTACCTAGCGTCAACGAATCGTTGCCGCCGAAATTCGCGTCATGGACCTTCACAACCGCCTCAGCGTTGGCGCACGGGAGAGTAATGCCGTTGGCGGTGTTCTTGACACTGATCGTCAAACCGCTATATGCCTCCGTCGTGGGATTGTAGACGACGCCCACCGGATTGATGGTGGTCGAGACCACGCCGGCAACGCCAACCAGGCCGAGCGGGTCGCCAATTTTGGTCGACACAACTGCAGGGCCCGTGCAGGTGTAACCCGTCCCGTTGGTCACCGTCGCCGCTGTCGGAGCGCTGGTATAGCCGGAGCCCTCGTTCGTGATAGTGAGCGTGGTGCCCACAACGCCACTGTTAACCTGTACGGTTGCCGTGGCGCCGGAGCCGCCCCCACCCGTAAACGCGAGATTACAGGTGCCAGTCCCACTCCCGGTGGCGGTTATGCCGGAGGTGTAGGTTCCGGAGTCAACCACCACGGGACCGCTGATCTCGGGTCCGAGACCGGCGTTGATCGTTACACCCAGCGTCGGCGATTGTCCGAACGCCGCCTGCGCCATGATTAGCAGGCACACCACCAGAAGGGATTTCACAGAAAAAGACGTATTTGTAAGCACGATTATGCTCCTCCGCAGTTTCACCGACAGCATGTTCGATAATAGTACAATCTCTGCCAGTGTAAAGCATTGAATCGCACTTTTGGCATGCGCCGAGCAGCCGGGGTTCTAGTACCCTGGTACCCAGCTACAGAGGCAACGGCTTGCCGCCACGCCGGGTTCAGTGGTGGTAGACTGATAACCTACGGAAAGGGAGAACCATACAACGTGAAAACTCTTATCGCAATCGTTATGTTGCTGGGTGTCCTGGCCACCGCCGGATCCGCCCAGTTTCTTTGTCCGACCGAGACGCCCGATTTCTGCGTTTTCCAGGTGAGCAACGCGGCCAGCGAAAGCCTGGGCTTCGTCCAGGCGGCTACGCTCGTTAATGGCGTGGTTACCGACGAACCGGATATGGGCAGCCCACTGCCCAACTCCTCAATCGCCCAAGGCTCGTTTTTCGCGATCTATGGCAAGGGCTTGGGCCCGTCGACTCCAGCTATCTGGAATCCTTATCCACTGCCCGTCACACTGGGTGGCACGTCGGTAGCGGTCACCATCAATGGAACCAAAGTGGCGGCCTATCCCGAATACGCTTCTTCGGGACAGGTGAACGCCGTGATGCCCTCCAACACCCCAACCGGCACCGGCACGCTGACGGTCACCTTTAATGGAGCCACCACGGCCACTATTCCCGTTACGGTAACCGCCGCCTCGTTCGGAATGTTCACCTATACGGGCGCCGGCACCGGGCCTGGAGCGCTGACCAACGCGGTTACCAATATCGAGTTGAATCCATTCTATACCGCGAAACCAAGCACAGCGAGTACTACGGGCGACTACGTGACCATCTGGGGTACGGGTTTAGGACCCGTGCCCGACGCCACCGCGGAGCAGAACGCAGCCCCCGCGCAGACCAACCTCTGTCCGACTCAGGCCAACTGCCCAGTCACCGTGTGGGTGGCCGGCCAGTCGGCTCAAGTGACATACGCCGGCCGCTCGCAGTTTACCGCGGTCGACCAGATAGACTTCGTCGTGCCGCAGGGCGTCCAGGGATGCTATGTGCAGGTAGCCGTCCAGATTGGCTCTGTGGTCAGCAACTTTACCAGCATGCCGGTTGACCCTGCGGGTGGAACCTGCCAGGATGCCGATGGCATCCATGTCAGCGACCTCGTGAGCGCGCTGCAGAAGAATGGCAAAGCCAACGTCGCCGCCATCAGTTTGCTGAGCAACTATTTGAGCCTCACCATTGCCGGGTTTGGCACCCAGCCGTGGGACAACGACACCGTGACGGGCGAAATCGTTTCCGTCAATACTCCCGCCGTCGAGGAGTTTCAGGGTTTCGCGCTGGCTCCCTCGTCGGGCAATTGCACGGTGCAGCCCTTCCTGCAATACCCGCCGGCAACCGATCCGGTTCTGAATAATCCAGCCCTGGTCACGTTCCTGGATGCGGGCACCGCGTTGAGCATTCAGGGGACGGGCGCGGGACAAACGGCCCAACCGGTAGCCAAGAACAAGAGTGGCAACGGATATGGGGCCCTGGTGGGCGGGGAGACGATTGGTGAGTTGATCGCCGGCTGCCCTGGCACATCCCCCACTAACTGTGCCCCGTACTTACTGAGCGCCACCGGCTGGCAGACGCCCGGGTGGACCTGGTCCCCCACACCCGGCACATTGACGGTGTCCGCTCCCGGCGGCTCGGATGTGGGCGCTTTTTCCATAGCCCTACCCATACCGTCAGCCGACGCATCCTTTAAGTGGAACCAGGCCGCCGTCGGCACCAACATCTCGCGCAGCAACCCGCTCACCATCACGTGGACGGGCGGAGATACCAACGGCTATGTGGATATCACGCTGATTTCCTCGACGTTCCAGTCGGGCCAGATTCCCTCCCCGACGACCCCCGGCATTCTGGCGGAATGCATCGCGCCAAACAGTGCCGGGTCGTTCACGGTCCCGGTCTACGTGCTGCAATCGCTGCCGTCCAATGCCGGCAGCAACACGCTGGTGCCGCCGGGCGAGCTGTTGGTGGGCCCCGTCGGCGCGCCCGTATCGCTCCCAGCCGGCCAGCTTCCCAGCGGCTTGGATGCAGCTTACATTTTCTATCACTACATCGCCGGATCGAACGTAACCTGGCAGTAATTGCAGGCGGTGGGGCGAGTGAAAGCGCTCGCCCCACTCTTTTTCAGGCAGGCGCGGGGCAGATCGTCAGCGAGTCGGTTTGCACCTTGTCCCACTCGCGCAGCACGAAGCCCTGTCCTTCGAAGAACTCGCGAATGCGCAGCGGGTTCCAGCCCACGATTTTTTCCAGCACTGGAACCAGCACGCTCAACGCGTCGTCGCTCAGTACGGTGCGCTGCGCGATCTGATTGATGTACTTGTTCTCCGACACCGCGATGGTCAGGCCATCGAGACGGTTTACGTGCATCATCACGTGCACGTCCGAACTGCCGTCGCCCACGTAGACGATGCGGTCGCGGCTCACGGGCAGCGCCTCGCGCAGTTCGTCCAGCACGGCCACCTTTCCGTAGCCGGCGGGCACCCGGACGATGGATTGAATCTCGCCGCTGTGCGCGTCGTAGCGGAACTCGGTGCCGATAATGTGATCGTCCGGGACGATGCCTTCGAGCGCCGATTGGATCACTTCACGCGGAGCCGCCGAGACCACGTAAAACGAAAAGCGGTGGCCGTCGAGATCCGCCAGCAGTTGCGACAGGAGACGGATATTCTGCTTCAGGCGGATGCGCTTTCCGGCCTCGATGAGGTGCTCTTTCCGCACGCGGCGGTATTCCGGGTCGTGCAGCAGCAGGTAGGCCAGCTCGCCGCCCTGCTGCACCAGGTGGATTTGAGAAAGACCCTGAATTCGTTCCACAAAGCCGCGCGCCCCGATCAACTCGCTCAGCACGATTCCGGAATCGTTGAAACTCAGGGTCTGGTCGAAATCGCTGACGAACAAATACGCCGGCATAGCATTCACCTCTGCTCAGTTGGATGTGCCGGCCGGGTCAAAGTTGCTATAGCGATGCATAAAAGCTGTAATATCAGGTATGTCCCGCAAGTTTACCGCTGAGCCGCACGCGCCCCGGTACCGGCAGGTGTTCGAGAATTTGTCGCGCGAAATATTGTCGGGGAAATATCAGCCGGGGCAGAAGTTTCCCAGCGAGGCCGCGCTGGTGCAACAATTCCGCACCTCGCGCATCACGGTGGGGCGGGCCGTACGGGAACTGGCGCAGCGCGGGCTGGTGGAGCGCATCGCCGGATCGGGAACGTATGTCCGGCGGGCGCGCGAAAATGGCCGGCTGTTCGGCCTGCTGATCCCGGACCTGGGACAGACGGAGATCTTCGAGCCGATCTGTCAGGGCATCGCCAGCGCGCCGCAGTCGAGCCGCCACGCCCTGCTTTGGGGACATACGGACCCGGCGCAGGCGTCGCCCGAGGAGCGCGCACTGGCGCTATGCGATCAGTTCGCGGCGCGGAAAGTTTCGGGAGTGTTCTTCGCTCCGTTGGAGCTCGCGGAGCGGGCGCGCGAGACGAACTTGTCCATCGTGGCGCGCCTCGAGAAGGCGCGCATTCCGGTGGTGCTGCTGGACCGCTGCGTGATGCCGTATCCGCGGCGCAGCCGCTACGATCTGGTGGGCATCGACAACCGCCGCGCGGCGTACATGGCCACGGAGCATCTGCTTCGCCTGGGCGCCCAGCGGCTGATTTTTCTGGCGCATTCGGGCGCCGCTCCCACGGTGGACGCGCGGGTGGCCGGCTTTTGCGAAACGCTGCTCGCCAGCGGTTGGGACCTGAAGAACGGTCCGGTGGAACGCGTGGAGGACGTCCGCGCCGCAACCGTTTTGCCGCTGATGAAGCGCCTGCGGCCGGGTGATGGCTTCGTCTGCGCCAACGACCGCACGGCCGGCGAGCTGATGCGCGTGCTGATCCCGGCGGGTTACCGCATCCCGCGAGATGTGCGCATCGTGGGCATCGACGATGTGGAGTATGCCAGCCTGCTGCCGGTGCCTCTCACCACCGTGCGCCAGCCGTGCCGGGAGATCGGGGAAGCCGCCATGGTGGCTATGCTGGCGCGGATGGAACAGCCCGGCATGCCGGTGCGCGACATTCTGCTGGACTGCCGGCTGGTGATCCGGGAGTCGTCCGGCGAAGGCCTGCTACCATGAGAATTGGCGCAACCACTTCCTCGCCTCCGCGCGGCCCTGGATTTTTTCCCTTCACCGGCGCCCGACCGCCCGGGCCTGTTCATCCGCGATCCTTACCGTTACTCCGACGCCATGCTGGTGATCCCTCCGGCGCTGGTCGAATGCCTGCGCTGCTTTGACGGCCGGCAGACGGCTCTGGACCTGCGCGCGATGCTGGTCCGCATCACCGGCGAGTTGCAGGTCGCCGAGCTGG
The DNA here is from genome assembly GCA_035308525.1 of Bryobacteraceae bacterium. Taxonomy (GTDB): domain Bacteria; phylum Acidobacteriota; class Terriglobia; order Bryobacterales; family Bryobacteraceae; genus Bog-159. The sequence continues at coordinate 11,513 of DATGGM010000215.1, read as the reverse complement.
AACAACACCTGGCCGGCACCCTGAGCTCGGCGGGTTTTCTGGAAGACGAGGCTTTTGCCGCCATGAAGACGGTGCGCCAGCGGGAATTCGCGGAGGCGCCCCGGCGCGAGCCGGCCCACGCCGGCGGCGCTTATCCGCTGGAGATCGGCGTGCTGCGCGAGACCATGTCGCGCTACATGGATGGCGCCGCGGGAATCACCCAGTCGTCCGCCGGCCTGTTTGGCATTGCCGCTCCGCACGTCAGCCCGGAGGGTGGATGGCAATCCTACCGCGCGGCTTACCAGGCGCTCACCCCGGAGTTGAAGGACCGCACGTTTGTCATACTGGCGACTTCGCATTACGGCGAACCCGAACATTTTGGCCTCACCCGCAAACCGTTCGTGACGCCGCTGGGCGAGACCGCCACCAACACCGTGCTGGTGGACTGGCTGGAGGCGCACGGCGGCCCGGCCGTGCTGATGGAAGACTTCTGTCACTCGTTCGAGCACACCGTCGAGCTGCAGGTGATCTTCCTGCAGCACATCTACGGCCCGGAGATTCGCATTCTTCCGATCCTCTGCGGACAGTTCGCGCGCAGCCTCTATCTGGGCGGCGCGCCGGAAAGTGACGATGACGTGAAGCAGTTCCTGGACGTGCTAGGGGAACTGGCGGCGCGCGAGGGCGACCGCCTGTTCTGGATTCTGGGCATCGACATGGCGCACATGGGCACACGCTATCAGGACGACTTCGCGGCGCACGCGGACCGCGGCGTGATGGCGGAAGTGGCGGATCGCGACCGCCAGCGGATCGCGCGCGTAGTAGAGTCCGACGGCGAGGGCTTCTGGAGCCTGGTGCAGGAAAAGCGCGACGATCTGAAATGGTGCGGATCCTCGCCCCTCTACACTTTCCTGAAAGCTCTGCCCGGGGCACGCGGTGAGCTGCTGCGCTACGAGCAGTGGAACATCGATCCGAAAAGCGTGGTCAGCTTCGCGGGGATGGCGTTCTCCAAACCGTGATACAACCTTTCATATGCGCAGGCGCACGTTTTTGCAAACAGCCTCCACGGCGGCGGTGGCAGCCATGAGCCCGGCCGCGCAACCGGCGCCTATCAAGCTGGGCTTCGATTCGTTCTCCATCCGCGCCTTCCAGTGGAAAGCCATCGAGCTGCTGGACTATGCGGCGAGCCTGAAGCTGGATACGGTGCAGCTTTCGAGCCTGGGCGATTTTCAGAGCCTGGAGCCGGCGTATCTCCAGCAGGTAAAGGATCACGCCGCGCGGGTGGGCGTGGCTATCGATGCGGGCATCGGCTGCATCTGCCCGTCGTCGCCGGCCTACAACAAGAAGGACGGCGAGCCGGCCGGGTACGTGGCGCGCGGGCTGCGGGTGGCGCAAGCCGTGGGATCGCACGTGATGCGGTGCTATATGGGCACGCGCGACAACCGCCGCACGGCGCTGCCGCTCGAAGGGCACATCGAGAACACCGTGAAGGTGCTCAAGGCTGCGCGGCAGCAGGCGCTGGATGCGCGCATTCATATTGCCGTCGAAAACCATGCCGGCGACATGCAGGCGCGCGAATTGAAAATGCTCATCGAAGAGGCCGGCAAGGACTTCGTGGGCGCGACGCTGGATGTGGGAAATCCCATGTGGGTGGCCGAAGATCCGCTGCTCACGCTGGAGACGCTGGCGCCGTATGTGGCGACCTCGCACGTGCGCGACAGCGCGGTGTTCGAACATCCGCGGGGGGCCGCGGCGCAGTGGGTGGCGCTGGGCGATGGCTCGGTGGACCTGCAGCGGTTTGTCGAGATATTTCGCAAGCAGTGTCCGGGCGCGGCCATCCAACTCGAGATCATCACCGGAAGGCCGCCGGAGGTGCTGCCGTACCTGGAGCCGGATTACTGGAAAGCATTCCCCAAGACGCCCGCGTGGGAGTTCGCACGCTTCCTGGCGCTGGCCAAGAGCGGACGGCCGTTCCTGGGGAACATGGTGATCGGCCAGTGGTCGGACAACTCACCGGCGCTCGAAGCCGCGCTGAAGGAGCAGCAGCGCGTGGATCTGGAGCGCAGCCTGGAGTACGCCAAGAAGAAGCTGGGCGTGGGCGTACGGTGGCGAGCGTAACTTTCCAAACCATACAGCAAAAATAATCCTGACGCATGTCGATTTGGTGGTTTGCCGTTCGACATAGTATCAGGAGGCGCGAAATGACTTTCCTCAATGACCTGAAATATGCATTCCGATCGCTGGCCGGGGCCAAAGGTCTCACGCTCACGGTGGTCCTGACGCTGGCGCTGGGCATCGGCGCCAACACCGCCATTTTCACGCTGGTACGCGGCGTGCTGCTTCGTCCGCTGGTCAACCGCAATGAGGACCGGCTGATCTATATCCGGCAGAGCGCTCCCGGCCTGGGCATTGAAGATGCCGCGTTCTCGGTGCCGGAGATTCAGGACCTGCGCGCGACGGTGAAAACCATCAGCGCTTTCGGGGACTTCTCCACAATCGGCTTCTCCATCATCGGTTTGGGCGAGCCGCGCGAAGTGCGGGCGGGCGTGGTGGGTGGATCGTATTTCGAAGTCATGGGGCTGCACCCGGTGCTCGGCCGGCTGCTGGACCAGCGCGACGACGGTCCCAGCGCCGCCGGAGCCGTGGTGCTGACGCACCGCTTCTGGATGACCACGCTGAAGGGCGATCCGTCGGTGATCGGCAAGAACGTCCGGCTGGATGCGCGTTCGGCCACGATCGTGGGCGTGCTGGAACCGTGCGTGCCCTATCCGGCGGAAACCGAAATCATCGCCAACGTGGTGACCAGCCCGCATCATCTTTCCGCCACCATGGTGACCGGGCGGGTGCACCGGATGACCGAGCTCTTCGGAAGGCTGACGCCCGGCGCGACCCTGGAAGCGGCGCGTGCCGAACTGCGGACGGTATACGGTTCGATGGTCCGGCAGCATCCCGAGGCATATTCGGCGAAAGCCGATTCCCGTATCGACGCCGTGCAGTTGCGCGACCAGATTACCGCGCAGGCCCGCACCGTGCTGCTGGTGCTGCTGACCGCGGCGGTACTGGTATTCGTGATCGCGTGCTCCAACGTGGCCAATCTGATTCTGGCGCGGACCATACGGCGGGAAGGCGAGTTGGCCATCCGCGCGGCACTGGGCGCCAGCCCCTGGGCGCTGCGGCGGACGCTGCTCGCGGAGAGCCTGCTGCTCTGCGGCGCGGGCGCGGCCCTGGGAATTCTGATTACACGGCCAATGGTGGCGATCCTGGCGCGCTACGCGGCGCGTTTCTCGGTGCGCGCGCTGGATCTGACGGTGGACGCCAGCCTGCTTTGGGTGGGATCGGGGCTGGCGTTGGTCGCGGCCGTGTTCCTGGCATTTGTCCCGCGCCTGCCGTCGGCGGCCGCGGCGCACGGGTTTGGCCTGGCCAATGCCGGCCAACGGATCGCGGGGGGCACCACCCGACGGCAGCGGATTTTCGCCGTGACACAGATCGCGGCGTCCTTCCTTCTCCTGGCCGGCGCCAGCATGCTGCTGAAAACGCTGCTGACCCTGCAAGCCACCCAGACAGGCATGGACATGCACCATGTGCTGGCGATCAACGTGCCCGTGATATCGTACGGGCGGACCCCCGGCCAAGTGGTCGATTTCTATCGCGAGACGATCCGGCGCATCGGGCAATTGCCGGGCGTGGACGGCGTGGCCGTGGGCACCGCCGTTCCGTGGCGCGATGCGAAGTCGTTCGGCTTCGGATTGTCTTTTTCGGCGGATGGGCACGTGCGCGGGCCGGGCGAAGAAGATCCGCGCGGGTGGTTTCGGGTCGTCTCGCCTGGATTTTTCGCGGCGCTGGGCGTTCCCATCATCGCGGGTCGCGATTTCAACGATGCGGACCAGCGGGGCAGCGAGCCTGTCGTGATCGTGAGCCAGAGTCTGGCGAAGCGCATGTTCCCGAATCGGGATGCGGTGAACCGGCATCTGATGTGGACCGATCCGGTGATCAAATTCATCGACGTCAGCCCGGAGCCGCGCCGCATTGTGGGAGTGGCGGCGGATATCGACGACGAACACGTGGCGCCCGGGCCGGCCGTAACCGTGTATCACCCGCTGGCGCAGCAACAGCTCTGGGGCGGCCGGCTGTTCGTGCACGCGCGCTCGAATCCGTACGGTCTGGTGTCGCCGATTACGCGCATTATCCGGGGCATGGCCGCCGACCAGGTGGTGGAGCGGGCGGCCACGCTCGAAGACATTCGCGCGGAAGTTCTCACGCCGGACCGGCTGAACGCGGTGGTGTTCGGCAGTTTCGCCGGCGTGGCACTGGCGATCGCGCTGGTCGGCGTGGCGGGCGTGCTGGCGTTTACGGTGAGCGGACGAACGCGCGAGTTCGGCATCCGGCTGGCGGTGGGCGCGCAGCCCAGGCGCCTGGTAACCGGGGTGATCACGGAGGGCGCGGCCATGGCCGCGGCGGGTGTGGTCGCGGGCGCGGCTCTGGTATTTGGCCTGGCTAACCTGGCAGCCAGTTATTTCGGCGCGCTGCGCATGCCCGGCGGATGGGTGTTGACTGGATCCGCGGCCGTACTGATCGCAGCGGCGGCCGTGGCGTCGGTTATGCCTGCATTGCGCGCCGCGCGCGTGGATGTGGTCCAGGCGCTGCGCTAAACTTGCTGGTCCGCGGGAACCTGTGTCTAGGCCGTCGCGGCGCGCACTTTGCCGGGATCCAGGCGCGATAGCTGGGAGTTAAGATCCGCCAGCGCTTTTTCCATCAGAGTCCGGTATCGCGGGTTTTCGCTCGCTTCCAGTTCTCTAAGGACACGGGTGCGAGAGAGATTCAGACTTTCTTTTTTCCGGAGCAGTTCCAACTCCTGAGCCGAAATATACTCTGGGGTTGTTGTATGGACCAGGGTTTCGGCCGACTCAATTTGCGACTCGACCGATTTACTTTCCCAACCTCTTGCCATAATTTCATTATACGCTTGCTCACTTCGCCGGGTGCGATCGCATGGCGCGGGCGATCAACCCCAGTCCTCCGACCAGCAGCACCAGCATGACGATGGTGTTGAATAAGCTGGTTGGCTGGAAGTAGATATGCATGTTGGCGAGCACGCCCGCCAGGATGAAGAGTGCACCGGCGACGGTCAGCAGCCAGCCGATTATGCTGCGGCCGTCCCGGAACAGCAGGCCGACGCCGAACAACATGGGGATCAGCGTGATGCCGAACGTATTGCCTCCCCAGAAGGCCCAATAGGACCCGGCCACGATTACCTGGTTGGTCAGCAGGTAGCCGCCAATCATGCACATGGCGAAGCCTAGGAGGAATTCGCCGAGTCCGCCGGAAGTGCCGCCGACGTCGCTGAAACGACGGTCGTCCATACGACTTGAGGATACCTCAAGCACAGACCTTAGCGAGCGCCTCCGCGGCCGCCACGGTGTTGGCCATCAGCATGGCGATGGTCAGGGGACCTACACCGCCAGGCACCGGCGTGTACGCCGCGGCTTTCTCGCGGACGTCCAGGGGATTGACGTCGCCCACCAGGAGACTGCCTTTCTGCGCTAGCGTAGCCAGGCGCTCCGGCGCGTCACGGAAGATGCGCCCGGCCTGGTCGCGGTCCGTGATGCGGTTCATTCCCACGTCGATCACCACCGCGCCGGGGCGGATGTAATCCGCGGTGAGCATGGCGGGCCGGCCGATGGCGGCCACCAGAATCTCACCCTCGCGGCAGACGCCCGGCAGGTCCACGGTACGCGAATGGCAGATGGTTACCGTGGCGTGCGCGTGGAGCAGCAGCAACGCCATCGGCTTGCCCACGATGTCGCTGCGTCCCACCACCACGGCGCGCTTGCCCGCAACGGGAATATCATTGCGGCGCAGGAGTTCCATGATGCCCGAGGGAGTGCAGGGCCGCGGGCCGGGCCGTCCGGCGACCAGGTTGCCTACATTCATGGGATGAAATCCATCCACGTCTTTCTCGGGCGCCACGGCCAAGAGCACGCGGCGCGTGTCGACTTGGGGAGGCAAAGGCAACTGCACCAGAATGCCGTCTACATCGGACCGCCGGTTCAGATCCTCGATGATGCTCACCAGCTCGGCGGTGGTGATGGAATCGGGAGGCGTCAGGGTCTGGCCGGCGATTCCCAGTTCGGCGCAGGCCCGCACCTTATTCCGCACATAAATCTGGGAGCCGGGGTCGTTGCCGATCAGCACGACGGCCAATGCCGGCGGACGCCCCGCGGATGCGAGCGCCTCCACTCGCGGCCGCAAGTCGCGCAGAATCGCGTCGCGGACGCGGCTTCCGTCCAGTATCATGCTCATGTTCTTTCATGATAGCGGGATGGCAGGCTGATGCTCAGTTGGGAGACTCGATCAGGGTGACTTCGTTGACCGTAACGGCGACGCCCGCGGGAGGTGTGGTATTCGGCGGGTTCACTACGCCCGCCACCGCCGCGCCCCGGGTGACGTAGTGGAGCCTGGAAATCGGGAACGCTTCGGATTGCCCGTTGACCAAGCAACTGTAGTTCACGTAGTCGGAAGGTTGCGGCTGACACTTACCGGAAATGGGATAAGTCGGTGTCTGGAAGTTAGGAGTCTCCAATGGATCCACCATGCACGCCCAGGTTGTCGTATTCGTGGTCAGATCCTCCACGGCTATGGCGAACCGGTAGTGGCCGGACGGCGTGTCATAGTAAACCGACGCATTGTAGAAATAGTTGTAGCTCCCGTTGTTATTGGCCGGCAGAGCAGGTAAGTTGATGGCGGCCGAGCATTGCTGAACCGGTACGCTGGGCGGAGGGCTGTTCGGGTTGGGCGGCGTAGTGCCTATCAGGAAGCACTCATTCGAGCAATTCGAGTAATTGTAGAAATAGAACTGTGTGGTGCCTGATTGATAGTAGTGCGCGAAGCCGTATTCCAAATCGCCTGCAAAGCAAAGGTCGTTGGCGTAGTACATACCCAGGATCTGCTGGCTGCCATTGTTCCACGCCTTTCCGGGGATATTCGCGCGGAAACCGATTCCTCTGATGCCGACAGTGGCCGGCGGATCGGTGGTGGCTGCTCCCACGACGCCGTAACCACGCAGGATTGCGCCGGTAAGTTCGTCGGCGCTGGTATAAGGCGGAGCATACCAGAAAGGCGGCAGCCAGTAGTTTGGCGCATAGTATGGAGGGCCGCTTGGCGCATTCCATTGGCAGCCGAGCTGGTCGGGTATGGCGGACCCCACCGCGCCCGGAAACAGGAAAGTCCACGGGCCGGACGGGCCGGGTTGCGGCTGGCCCGGAGCGGGAGCGTATTGAAAGAAGTAGGGCATCTGTACCCTGGTCCATGCGCGCGCAAAGCCAGGTCCGGACGCGGCCAGGATGACGAGAGCGATCGTGAAAGCCGTCTTCATCGGACAAGCGTCGCACGCCGGGCTCCGCCGCGCAAACAGGCTGTGTGCGAATTATTTCTCTTTGCTCAGGCGCCGGAAGTATTCGGCGACGGCGTCGGAGTAGCCGGGCGGAACCGGCTCGGCGGAACCGCTGCGCACGCTGCCGGCCTGCTGGTCGTCGAGCATGCGGCGCAACTGCAGCTCGATCTGCTCGACGCCTGTCAGCATCTGGCTTTCGATGCGGTTCAGCAGCTCGGGATTGCCGGGCGAGAGGCGCGGATCCAGCCGGTACATGTCGTGGATGCTGTCGCGTAGATCCTTACCGATCTGCGGATTGTTCTCGAGCTCGCGCAGGGTGGAACGATAATTCGGGACCCAGTCGCCCGCATCGCCCCACGCGGGACCGGGGCCGGCCTGGAGACCGCCTTGCCTGCCGTTGGCGCGCGGGCCGGTATCGCCGGGTTGAGGCGCTCCTTCACGGCCGGGTTGACCTTCGCGGCCGGGCTGGCCTTCGCGGCTGGGCTGGCCTTCGCGGCTGGGCTGGCCCTCGCGGCTCAGTTGGCCGCTCTGCCGCGCTCCCGGCTGGTCGCCATTCTGTTGGCCACCTTGCAAGCTGCGCTCCATCTCCTTGCGCAGGCGCTCCGTCCGCGCCAGGGCCTGTTCGAGCGCTTTTCGATCCTTATCGCCGGCGCCCTGCTGGCCGTCGCCCATGGACTTCTGGATCTCGCGCATCTGATCGCGCAATTGATTCAGCGCCTGGGTGGTGATGGCGTCCCGCATGGCAGCCACGGCGCCCTGGCCGCGCCGCAGGAAGTCGGCCGAAAGCCGCATCCGATTGTTCAGCTCGTTCTGAGACAACTGTCCCAGCGTCTCGCGCAGTTTGTTCGACAACTGCCGGTTGGTGGCCTGCGTCTCACGGACGGCCTTTCCCATCTCGGATTCAAGCTTCTGATAGTCGTTGGCCAACTGCTCTTTCTCGCGCGCCAGCTCTTCGGCCTGCTGCCGGGTGGCGCCTTCGCCCTGCTCCTGGCCGGGCGTACCGAACGCGCGCCGCAGCTTGTTGTTGGATTCCTGCTGACGGCGGGCCATCTCCTCTGACTGGCGGGTCAGCTCGTCGACACTGGCGGTGGTTTGCTGCTGGCGGAGACCAGCCAGCGCGTCGCGGGCTTCCTGCAGCCGTTCCGCCGCGCGGCGGGCGTCGGCTTCGTTTTGGGTAGAGGTGGACTGCCGCATGTCGCGCTGCGCCTGCTTCAACTGTTCGATAGCGTGCTGCAACTGCTGCGCGGACATCTGGCCGCTTTGGCTCGATTGGCCCGACTGGCTCGACTGGCTGCCGCTTTGTCCGGATTGCGGCTGCCCCGACTGCGGCTGTCCGGACTGCTGCTGGCCCTGCTGATTGCGCGAGAGCTGCTCGATCTTGCGTTGCAGTTCCTCGGCTTCACGCCGCAGCATTTCCTGCTGCCAGCGCTGTTGGGCGGCTTGCTGGTTGCGCCGCTGCTGTTCGGCTAGTTCCTGCTGCCGCCGCGCGAGCTGCTCCAGCTTCTGCAATGCTTCGTCGATCTCGCGTTGTCTTTGATCCTTGGAGGCGGCCCGCTGGCCGCTCTCATACTGGTTCTTTTCGGTGTCCAGCTCCAGGTCGAACAGGCTCTGCAAATCGCGTTCGGCGCCGCCGCTCGCACCTCCGCCGCCGCCGCGATTCCCGAAGGCCACCTTGATATCGCGCATCACGGCTTCGGCGCGCAGCAGGTGCTGTAGCGCCTTCTGCTCCGGCGCCAGCGCGTTCTGCCATTGCGAGCCGCGCAGCTTGTCGGCAGCCGGCCCCATGGCCTCCACGGCTTTCTCCATATCCTCGGTGAAAGCCTTGATCTCCTCGCTGGCGCCCGCCAGTTGCCGGGCTTTCATGCGCTCGGCCAGCGAATGCGCCTGGTCGCGTAACTTGGATTGCACCCCGGAGAGCAAGCCGGCGTTCTCGGAAGCCGCGGATTTATCGCCGGAAGTGTCTTTGATCTGGTTCCAGGTGGCCGCGATGATTTCCTTTTCCCGCTCCGAGATCTTATTGTCGTCCTGATCGCCGCCGCCCCCCATGCCGCCTGACTCCTGCGATTGCGAGTAGCGCCGCTCGAACGGCTCCGCCTGCACAAAGAACATATCGGTGCGAGCCGTGGAGTGCGCGTCGCGCGAGGTGGCATACAGGCTGACCAGATCGCCCGGCGACAGTTTGAAATCTTCGAGCGCAATGGTGGTGCTGCCGGAGGCCGTCTTGCTGCCCTTGCCCTTGAGCAGCGGTACGGTCTTTTCGGCGCCCCCGTTGACCGAGTAATGCAGGCTGAGCTCGTCCAGGCCGAAATCGTCTTCGCCCTCCACCTTTACGGTCACTTCTTCAATGGGATTCACGCGCGCGTCGCGGCCAGGCCTCGTGATGCGAACGGACGGCGGCTCATCCTTCTGGGCCTCGATGAAATAATCCGGACTGAGGCGCACGTCCTCGCCCTGCTCGATCGCGGCGATGTGATACATGCCGTCCTTACGAATCGGCACGCTGGCAATGCGCAGGCCGTTCTCGCCCGAACGCAGCAGCACCTTGGTCCCATCGTCGAACAGCAGCGCGCCGTTGGCCAGCGGCCGGTCGGTTTCGACCGCGAGTTCGGCGTGGGTGCCTTCCACCGCGCGCAGATCGCCGCCGGGATCTTCGGTTTTGTCCTTCATCCCGGTCCAAGCCGGAAAATGATAGGTCACCTTGAGGTTCTTGATGGAGGGTAGGTCCATCACATTGAGCCGGTATTGTTTCGAATGGACGCCGCCCGCCTCCACGTAATATTCGAGCGACTCGGGCACGCCCGCGATCAGGAACTCGTAGCCCGCGCCGCTCAACTGCGGGCGCATTTCCGCCTGTTCCCATTTGGAAGAACTGGCGTACTTGGCAAACATGCGCACGCGCTGCGATTGGAAGCCCTTCAATTGCGCACTGATGATCTGGTCCGCGCGGCGCCGTATAGTGCGGTTGCCGGGCTGTACGGAGATGTCGTAATAAGGCGCGAGTTCACCCTTGGGCAGGCCGCCCCACAGCAGCGATGTTCCGTAGCCCAGGAATCCCGGACCGGAAGTTCCCAGCCAGATCAGCACGACCAGCGCGGCGGCAGCGGCCGAGACGAAGCTCATGATGCGATTGCGGCCGGCCAGGTGAGCCGGTTCCGCGTTGCGCGACACTTCCAGCGTGTCGGCGGCCAGCAGAGGCAGGAACGGATCTTCAGGATTGCTCTGGGCGCGCTCGGTGAAGGTCAGCAGGCGCTCTTCGAAGGCGGGGAATTTGCGCTCGGTCTCGCGCGCGGCGTGGCGCCGGTTGAGGCGCAGCAGCGGCACGATCAGCCCGGCTCCCAGCGCCAGCGCTATGGCAACGAACAGCAGGACGCGCGCGCCGGCCACGCTCGGATCGGAAAATGCAAACGCGTTGGCCAGCAGCACAGCCAGCACCGTGAACACCAGCATGGCGGCCGCCGTGATGGCCGCGCCCCGGGAGAAGGCCAGCACCCGCAGCCGCCGCTCCACCCGGCCCAGATATTCTGTCAACCCAGTTAATGGATTCATCGTGCCCTCTTTACCGTGAAGCAACCAATTCCGGCTGCTCCACTTCGCTCGCCGTCAAGTGCCTGTTGCCCAACAATGACTCGGCGATCGCCAACGCCAGCACCGCGATCAGCACATACCACCAGAATTCCAGCGGCTTGGGCGCCTCGGGCTCTCCCGCGGAAGTTGCGTTGCGCCCCCCCTGAGCCGTATTCTGCCATAACGCCAGCGTGTCCGCCGGGATCACATCCAGATCTGATTCGCGGCGGTCCGCGTTCACGGCGATCAACTCGTGCCGCCCGCTGGGCCGCTTCACGTCGTAGAAACCCGCCTGCGCGAGAGGCATGTTCTGCGCGTGCGTGGCTTCGTCCAGGGTAAGCGCGCGCTCGCCCTTGGGATCGAGCACTTCCACCGCCGCGCCCTGCTCCTTGCCCTGCCGCAACTCCAGGTATGACCCCACCAGATAGTTCGCCGGGGTCTCCTCCTGCCGTGCCAGGTAGTTGGCCGTGTGTTCGATGAAAGGCACGAAAGTGGCATGCAGCGGGAAATCGTTCGAGATATTGTCGAACGTGGAGGTGAACACGAGCACGCGGCCTTCGCCCAGCGGCTTCTCGATAAGCAG
>DATGGM010000214.1:0-39274 GCA_035308525.1 Bryobacteraceae bacterium | reverse complement strand
CGGCAGCATAACCTCGTCGGATTTCCTCGAATAACTCCATCTTGGCTCTCCTGTCCATCCCGGTATGGTGTCATCCGGGGCTGTCCAGGTGGGCCAAATCAGAGCATCACTGTGGGCCAATTGTGAGCATCGAAATCATCTGCGGGTCAGCGTTCAATTATTGCGGAAATGGCGGGCCAACGGGACAGGCCCAAGGTACGTGAAACTCGGAAGATGCATTCGGTATTCGAGGACCGATATCATTGCTTTCCTTGCTTCTCGGTACCAAGGGCAACCGGCGTCGGCCCAATGTTGAGTTTGTACCTAGATTTCAGGAGATTAGGAGCGAAATTATGTCGATCAGAAAGCGTGGAAAACGTTATTGGTTTCGGTTCATGTGGAAGGGCGAATGGGTTGAAAAGTCAACCCGGCAGGGCAATGCAAACATCGCTCGTCAGATGGAGGCCGCCTACAGAACCGCTCTAGCAAAAGGTGAATTCGGCATTGTGGAGCGGCAACCGGCACCCACTCTGAGGAAGTTCGCGGTGGATTCTTTTCTTCCATTCGTCGCCTCCACCTTTGCCAATCAACCGAAAACCAAAGAGTATTACGAGTACGGCGTTAAGTGCTTGATGAAGTTTGACGGGCTGGCCAATGCACAGCTGGATTTGATCACAAGCGAAAAGATAGGGGCTTTTATCGCAGCGCGTCAGGCCATGGGAAACCAAATCACAACCATCAACCGACAGCTACAGGTTCTCCGGCGGATGTTCAACCTAGCAATGAAATGGAAGAAAGTTCAGACGAATCTGGAAAAGGTCAAGATGATACCCGGCGAAAGGCGACGCGATCGTGTATTGAGTCCGGTTGAGGAGAACATCTATCTTGCCGCTGCCCGCTCCAACGAGATGCAGAAGCACGTGGATCCCGCGCTACTTGCAGACGTGGACACCATTCTGATCGATTGCGCGCTCCGACCGGAGGAGTGCTTCCGCCTCCAACCTGCAAACGTGGTGGACGACGGCATCGAGATCCACTATGGCAAAACTACCCCCGCTGCCAGGCGCCGCATCCCGATGACAGCCAGGGTCAAGGCTATTATCGAAATGCGGTTGGAGAAGTCCCGGGGCAGCAAGTGGATCTTTCCAGCGGACACCGACAGCGGGCACATCGAGAAATCGAGCCTCCGCAAGCAGCACGAGACAGCTCTCAGGAAAGCCACCCAGTTGTTGGGACAGCAAAATGGCCTCAATACCCTCCAGTTTGAAAACTTCGATTTATACTCGCTCCGCCACACATGCCTCACGCGCTGGGCGCCACACATGGATCCCTGGACGCTCATGCGCTTGGCTGGACACCGCGACATGGCGACGACGATGAGATACATCCACCCGGAGGAAGAAACGACTCGCAAAGCGATGCAACGAGCGCGCAAGCAAGTGGACCGCCGGGCCCAGGAAGCCGTAGAGCGTGCCCGCCGCGCCATGGAAGGAGCCAAGGATAGGGACGAAATTAGGGACAGCGCCGACAGTGAGTCACCAGCAGGCGGTTCCAAGAGGAGAGTTAACTAGATGCAATTACAACGCGTTAGATTGGTCGGGGCGAGTGGATTCGAACCACCGACCTCCTGGTCCCGAACCAGGCGCTCTAGCCAGGCTGAGCCACGCCCCGTTTGCAGATGCTTACACGACGAGTATAGCGCACAGCGGGCGGTCAGCGTTGGGCGGACAGGAACTGGTCGATTCCCGCGGTCACTTCGTTTACCACCTGGTGGAGGTTGCGGTCCATCGACGCCACCACCTCCGGGACAGTTTTGCCGCCGACCGGCTCGGTCCGCTCGGCGAGATGGTCCCATACAACGCGGTTGGTCTTGGTATCGACCAGCTCAATGTGCAGCCTTATATTGGTCTCGATCCCGGCGCGGTCCACTTCGCCGAATTCGTGCAGCTTGCCACGCAGCAGGTAGTCACCGACAGCGGAGCTGGCTGATTCCAGAACTCGCCGGTATTTGCCCGAAGAGCGCAGGGTGCGCACCAGCGCTTCGCGGACCATTTCGCCCGGGCGCTCGGCCCAGCGATGATATTCATAGGCGCCGGCTTCATTGTTCCCGGCGCGATAACGGATGCGGCCGTCCTGCAGGGGCTCCGGCGTGGCGATGTTTCCTACCAGAATCGTCAGACCGTCCGGCTTGGCCGGATTTGCCGGGGAGGACGGCAGGTCGATGGTGTAGTAATGAACGGGCCGGGAACTCACACAGCCGGCGGCCAGCAGACTCGCGGTCACGATGGAGCAAAAGGAAATCGTCAGACGCATGACTGTCACCTTTCTCCCGGCTTGCGATCCGCCACCCTTACTCCGCGAATCAAGCTGGCGGGTGACCTCTTCAGCGTCTCCGTCAAAGCCCTGAGATTTTCCGTGGACAAGCGCAGGTTATCCAGCAGTTCGTCGATATTGGCGGAGTTCTGGCTCAAAGTCTGGTTCAAATGATCGAGCAGCACCGTGGATCTGGCCAGCGTATCGCGCAAGCCGGCGACGGATGTCCGGATGTCGGGGCGATTCTCCACCAGTGTGCCATCCACATGGGCCAGGGTGTCATTGGCCCGCGTGGTGGTAGTTTTGAGATCGTCCAAGATGGGCGCCAGCCTGGTGGTCAGATCCTGTACGTTGGTCAGTGTTGCGGCCACCCTGGGGCGGCTCTCGGTCAGCATGCCGTTCAGGTTGTCGAGCGAATCCGTCACTTTGGGGCGCGCGTCGGCCAACAGGTGATCGACGTTATTCAACGAACGGGAGATGCTGGCGCGGTTGCGGTCGTTCAGCAGATCGTTGGCGCGCGCCAGGGTGACCTGCAGGCCGTCGAGGTTCTGGTTGAGCTTGTCGATGGCGCGGTGAATGTCGGGCAACATCGCTTGCGCGGCATCGCCCAACTGGGGCAGGCCAAAAGCCTCCACCGACGGCAGCACGGAGCCTGGCGGGGCCAGTGCGGCGTGGGCGGTGCCAGTGCCGATCTCGACGTAGTTATCGGTCAGCGGGCCGAGCGTGGAGATCTTGGCCACGCTGTCAGTTTTCAAGGGCGCATCTTTGTCCACGGCGATTTCGATTTCGATGCGTGTGGAGTCGCCAGGATCCACGCGCACCCGCGTTACCTTGCCCACGCCAAGACCGCCGTAGCGCACTGGTGCTCCCGCCTGCACGCCGCCGGCAAATTTGAAATAGGCGCGGTGCGAGACCGTGGAGACGCCCATTCCTCCGGAGACTGCCAGCATGGTTCCGAACAACAGGCCGCCCGCAATCAGAACGAAGAGGCCCACCAGAGTCCGCTCGCGCGTCGCGTCCATAGCGTTCACTTGATTCCTTCCGTAAACATTCTCATGTGATCCACTTCCTCGTCCTGGGTGGAATCGGCAATGCGGTCCAGAAACTGGCGAACCCGCGGATGGGTGCTCTTACGGATCTCGTCGACCGGCCCGATGGCCGCGATGTCGCCGCGGTCTATCAGGATGATGCGGTCGGCGATCAGAAAGGCACTGGCCAACTCGTGCGTCACTACCACGATGCTCATCGAATAAGCCTTTTTGAGATTCAGAATCAGATCGTCGATACCGGCGGCGGTAATGGGATCGAGGCCGGCGGAAGGCTCGTCGAAGAACAGGATTTCGGGATCCATGGCCATGGCCCGCGCGAAGGCGGCGCGCTTGCGCATGCCACCGCTGAGCTGTGATGGGGTGTAGTTCTCGAAGCCGCTCAACCCCACCTGCTCCAGCTTGATTCGCACCATCACTTCGATGGTGTTGGGGGCCAGCGCAGTGTGTTCACGCAGGGCCAGGGCGATGTTTTCGCCCACCGACAGCGAGCCGATCAGGGCGCCCCCCTGAAAGGCCAGGCCGATCTTCTTGCGGACGGTATCCAGTTCGCGCGGCCCGGCTTTGGCCACGTCCACCCCGTTGATGTGCACCTCGCCGGACGAAGGCTTCTCCAGGCCGACGAGCGTTCTGAGCAGGGTACTCTTTCCCGATCCCGACCCGCCGATCACAACCATCGTTTCGCCGCGGCGAACTTCAAACGTTAGGCCGTGCAGAACTTCGCGGCTGCCGTACGCCACGCGTAGCCCGTTCACTGAGATGGCTGGAGCGGAAGAGGCGGGGGCGGACATGCGTTATGAAGTCCCCCGGGCAAGATAGAAAAGGGTGGTGAAGAACAGATCGACGACGATAACCAGGAAGATGGAAACGACTACGGCCGAAGTGGTGGAACGGCCCACCTCCTCCGGGCCCACGCCCGTGGCGAAACCCTCCTGGCAGCCGACCGCGGTGATGATCAGGCCGAAAACCAGGCTCTTGATCAGGCCGGTGGTTACGTCGTGCATCACCAGGACATCGCGGGTAGCAATCAGATAGCTACCAAACGTAAAACTCCCGCTGACTACTCCGAACAGGCAGCCGCCCAGCACGCCCATCAAGTCGGACCAGAGGGTCAGACACGGCATCATCACAGCCATAGCGGCGAACTTTGGTACCACCAGGAAGGCCACCGGATCGAGCGCCATGGTCTCGAGCGCATCCAGCTCTTCGGTGACCCGCATGGTCCCGATTTCCGCGGCGAAGGCCGAGCCGGACCTGCCGATCACCACGATGGCGGCCACCAGCGGCCCGAGTTCCCGCGTAATGGAGATGGACACCAGGCTGGCCACCAACTGGATGGCTCCGAGCCGCTGCAACTGGTAGGCGCCCTGAAGCGCGATGATTACCCCTACAAAAAAAGTGATCAGGGAGATGATGGGGATCGCGCCTACGCCCGCGACCATGGCCTGGTGAACGGCCCGCTGAAAACCGCGATTCCGTTTCAAGGGCGAAGAAAAAAGCAGGCGGAGCGATTTGGCGAAGAGATGCGCCAAGCCGCCAACGTAGGCGGCGCTACGCTCCGCTGTGGCGCCCACCTCCGCTACGAAAGCCATTACGCGCTTTCCAACGCCTCCTGCTCGCTATTGAACACCTGAAAGATGCGGATCACATGCGTAAGACGGAAGACCTGCTGCACCGCGGGGCTCAGTCCGAAGAGCACGAATTCCTTGCCCAAGCGCTGGGAGTCCTTAAGCACTTCGATCAGCGTGGCGATGCCGGAGCTGTCGATGTAGCGGATGGACGCCAGGTTGAGCGCCAGCTTGGGCGCCTGCTGCAAGGCCTCGAAGAGAGTGCGGCGGAGATCGGGCGAAGTGCCCAGATCGACGTCCCCTTCTACTTCCACGATCTTGACCGGACCCGCTTCGCGAACAGAGATTTTCATATCGTCTTCCGCAGCCTCTTGGTGGCCGTAAACCTGTTTCCCTCCGGCGTCAATTCGTAGCATACCGTGTCCATTACGTCTCTGATGATGTGGCTGCCCAAGCCGCCGGGCTGGTCGCAGCCGATCTGGCGCGCGCAGATCTTCGACCTGTCGGGCGGTTCGCCGTGATCCAACAGCGTGAATTCCAGGCCCTCCGTGCTCTGCCGGCATTCCAGTTCGATGCGGCCATCCGTGCGGTTCTGGTAGGCGTGGCGGATGATATTGGCGAGGGCCTCGTCGAGGGCCAGGGTAATCGCCCGGCATTCGGATTCGTCCCAGCCAATGGCCGCGGCCAGGGGCGCGATGGTGGCACGCACAACCGGTAAGTATCGCGGGTCGCTGGGAAGGATGAATTTCAGTTGCACGTCGACCGGAGGCATGTCATACCATCCGGCGCTGTAAGGACACCACGGTCTCGTCGTCGGCCGCCGGCGCCGCTCCGCGAAACCGCTCCACCGCCGCCAGCAGGGCCTGTCCCGCGGACTGGGCGGAACCGGTGGGCAGGCTGCGCGCGACCGAGAGCAAGCCGTCCAGGCCGAGTTGCTCGCCCGATTCGTCCACGGATTCGCTGATGCCGTCCGTATACAGCAGTAGCAGATCGCCGAACT
The DNA here is from genome assembly GCA_035308525.1 of Bryobacteraceae bacterium. Lineage (GTDB taxonomy): Bacteria > Acidobacteriota > Terriglobia > Bryobacterales > Bryobacteraceae > Bog-159. Next base: position 33,368 of record DATGGM010000214.1, on the reverse strand, counting down.
CCAGTTGTACGCCGGTCTGGCTGTAGGCCGTGCCCGCGATCATACCCAGCGGTAAATCGACAATTTCCTTGCTGTACGGCGTGGCGTCGTTCATGAAGCTCCACTCCCGCCTGGACGCACGATACCACAGGGGGGGCAGGTGGCCGGCGTTGGTAAAGAGCAGCTCGCCGGAACCGGAGTAATAGCTGGCCAGAAACGCGGTGGCATACTGCGCGCCGGGCGTGCTCTTAAGGAAGCTGTCGTTGAGCCGGCGGATCAACATGGACTGGTCCCAGTGGTCCACGTGCTCGCGCAGGGCACCTTGCAGGCGAACCGCGGCCGCACTGACGGTTTCGCCATGGCCGGCGACGTCGGCCAGCACGACGCGCGCGATAACGCCATTGCTGCAAGCCGACAGGTAATAAAGGTCACCGCCGTGGGGAGACGGCTGCAAGGGGCGGCAGGAGACCCATCCGGCCAATCCCGGCAATTCCACGGGATACTCGGCGAGATGATTCCCACCGCGCAGTTCCAGGCATGCCAAGCGATAAACCGGGTCGGTTTGAGCCGTCAATGGAATTACCACCTGACATAATGGAGTACGGATGAGGGCGCACGGATTCAAGAATATTGCCCTGCCGCGGCGGGTGTCACGGGGTCGGGAGAGTTGTTACTATACGGGTTCATCAGGAGACATACCGGTATGAAGGTTGCTTTTTACGGACATGTGAGGCAGTACCACGGCATTCAGGCGCAGATCGACGCCAATATTCAGGAAGTGCTGGAGAGCGGTAATTACGTGATGGGGCCGGCCCTAAAGCGGTTCGAGCAGGAGTTCGCCGCCTATCACGGTATGAAACACGCGGTGGGAGTGGGCAACGGAACCGATGCCCTGTGGCTTACGTTTATGGCGCTGGGTATCGGCGCCGGCGATGAGTGCATCACTACCGCCAATACGTTTTTCGCGACGGCCGAAGCCATCTGGGTGGCCAATGCCACCGCGGTATTTGTGGATTCGGACCCGCGCACGCATGCTATCGATCCGGCCAAGATCGAGGCGGCCATCACGCCGCGGACCAAGGCGCTGGTGCCCGTGCATCTTTACGGCCAGTGCGCGGACATGAAGGCCATCCGAAAGATTGCGGACCGGCACAACCTGCTGGTAATCGAGGACAACGCCCAGGCGATCGGCGCTTGTGGCGACGGCTTCCGCATCGGCGAGTTGAGCGATGCGATGTGCACTAGCTTCATCATCCAGAAGAACCTGGGCACGTTCGGAGACGGCGGCGCGGTGGTCACCAATCGGGACGATGTGGACCGCATTGTGCGCAGGCTGCGGAATCACGGCTCGGAGAAGCGCTCCTGCCACAGTATGGGATTCAACAGCCGACTGGACGATATCCATGCCGCGGTGCTCAGCGCCAAGCTGAAACAGATCGACGCGTGGAACGATCTGCGGAGGCGGTGGTCGGCGCGCTATTCGGCTTGTTTGAAGGATGCGCGCAATATCACGCTGCCCTTTGAAATGCCGGGTTACCGGCACGTGTTTCATCTGTACGTGATCGAGACCCGGCGGCCGGAGCAGCGCGATCCTCTGCTGGACTTCCTGAACCAGAACGGCATCGACGCGAAGTGCCACTATCCGATCGCCATCCACCAGCAGGAAGGCTATCCCTGGGGCAAGCAGGCGCGCATCGCCGGCCCGATTCCGAACTCCGAGCGCAACGCGGCGACGTGCGTCTCGCTGCCTATGTTTCCGGAATTGACGGCCGAGGAAGTCGACTACGTGATCGAGAAGACCCTGGAGTGGGACCGCGCCCAATGAAGACGTATCGCGTGGTAGTCGCGGGCATGGGCAAGCGCGGCATGCACCATGCCCTCGCGTTTCAGAAGAATCCGCGCTTCGAAGTGACGGGCATCTGCGATATCGACGCGGCGCGCCTGGATGCTGCCGCGGCGAAGCTGGGCGTGGCGGTGAAGGGCGCGGATGTTGCGCAAGTGGCTCAGGCTGCGCGGCCGGATGTGTTTTGCTTCTGCACGCTGCCCAATCTGCGGACGCCCATGATTCAGGCGGGAATCGCCAGCGGCGCGCAGCTCATCGCCATGGAAAAACCAGTGGCATTGACCAGCGCGGAGGGATTCGAGGTGCGGCGCCTGCTGAAGGGCAGCGGCGTGCGGGCGGTGGTGAGCCACCAGCACCGCTACGGCGTACATTATCAGAAAACGAAAGAAGCGATCGCCAGCGGCGCGCTCGGCCGGGTGCACACGGTCTACGGCACAGCCACCGGCTGGATGATGCACATGCTTTCGCACCTCATCGAATACATCCGTTGGTTCAACGATGAGGCCGCGGCGGAATGGGTGATGGCGCAGGCCGCGGGGCGCGGCAAGCTGACGGACCTACACCCGTCGCCGGACTACATCGGCGGCTTTATTCAGTTTTCGAACGGCGTGCGCGGAGTGGTGGAGTGCGGCGCGGGTGCCCCGGATGTGCCGGAGGTGGACTACTGGTGGCGGAAGTGCCGCATCGGCGCGCAGGGTACGGACGGTTTCGCGGAAGTGATGACCGGCGGCGGCTGGCGCGCCGTGACCAAACAGGGCGCTATGTCTGGAGCGGGATCCATGGATTACGACTTCGACATGCCACCCTACATCCAGGAGATGGCGGACTGGCTGGACGATCCCCAGCGCGTGCATCCCGGCAATTTCGAGAGCGCCTATCAAGGCTTCGAGATCATGATGGCCCTGTGCCGCTCAGCTGCAGAAGGCGGACAAGTAGCGCTGCCGCTCACTTCAGCCATGGACGAGGTCCAGTTACTCAAGGACAATGTTCCCGCGCGGCCAGTCATCCTCTCGCTGGCCGCCAGCGCCAAAGAGTATCCAGCCTGAAGGAGTCCGAGAGCTACTCGGCCGCGGGAGCGGCAGCAGCGGGCGCGGAAACCGCCGGCGCGGCCTTTTTTGCAGCGGCCTTCTTCGCGGACTGCCTGGCGGGCGCCGCCTTGGCCTTCTGGGCTTTGCGGAAGGCCGCCCAACGCTTCTTGGTGGCGGCGATGATGCGCGCGCGGCCCTCCGCGCTCATCACGCGCTTGGCCGGCTTCTTGGCGGCGGGTTTGGGCGCTGCCGGCTTCAGGTGCTCGGCTTTATAGGCGGCCCAACGCTTCTTCTGCGCCAGGGCGATGCGGCGGCGCGCGGCGGGGCTCATGGTGCGCTTTCTGCCGCCGGCCTTCGCCGCGGGTACGGGCGCCTGGTGCGCGGGCTGGGCGCCGAGGCGCCTGCGCAGGTCCGCTATTTGCTGATCGATTTCACCTAACTTGTGCTGCAACCCAATGAGGGCGGCATGGAGGAGTTCAGGGTCTTGTTTCGTGGGCATTGCCTGATTATACTCCCAGAGACTCGGTGTCTAGAGTGTGATGCGGTTGCCGAAGCGCGTCCTGATACAATCAGGCGATGTCTCTGGTAGTGGTGGGTTCAGTAGCATACGATGGCGTTGAAACCCCGCATGGCAAGGTGGACCGCATGCTGGGCGGCGCAGCCACATACATCGGTCTGGCGGCCAGTTACTTTGCTCCCGTGAAGATCGTGGCGGTGGTGGGTGACGATTTCGCGTCCGAAGACGTGGACCTGCTGGCGGCCAAGGGTATCGACCTGGAAGGCTTGGAGCGGGTGCACGGAAAAACCTTCTTCTGGGAGGGCAAGTACTCGGCCGACATGAACGACCGCGAAACGCTGCGCACCGATCTGAACGTATTCGCGGATTTCCAGCCCAAGTTGCCGGAATCGTACCGCGCGGCGCCCTATCTGCTTTTGGGGAATATTCAGCCGGCATTACAGCGCGGAGTGCGCGAGCAGATGAACGGCGTGCGGCTGGCGGGCGGCGACACCATGAATTACTGGATCCGGGATTATCGCGCCGAACTGCTGGAGACGCTGCGCGATTGGGACTTCCTGCTGATCAACGACAGCGAGGCGCGCATGCTCTCGGGGGTACAGAACCTGCGCCGCGCCGCTACCATTATTCTGGACATGGGACCACGCATACTGGTGGTGAAGCGCGGCGAGTATGGCGCCATCCTGTTCGCCGGCGGCTGCCATTTCATGGCGCCGGGGTATCTTTTGGAAGATGTCTTTGACCCGACGGGCGCGGGGGATTGCTTCGCGGGCGGATTCATCGGGTATCTTGCGGAGCGCGGGGTCGCGGCGGCCGGTGCCGGCCTAGACGATCTCCGCCGCGCCGTGATCTACGGCTCGGTGATGGGCAGTTTCTGTTGCGAGAACTTCGGGGTGGACAGGTTTCGCACGCTGACGCGGGACGAGGTTGAGGACAGGTATCGCGAATTCAAAGCATGCACGGACTTTTGAGACGGCGGCCGTCCTCCTGCTATTGAGCCTTTGGAGCGCGGCCGCCGTGTGGTTCTTCTGGCAGCGCGGCTACCTTTCGTATTATGGCGATGCGGAAGCGCACCTGAACATCGCCCGCCGCATTCTGGATTCGCGCACGCCGGGCTACGACGAGATCGGCACGGTGTGGCTGCCCCTGCTGCATGTGCTGATGCTGCCATTCGTCCGCAGCGATGCGTTATGGCACAGCGCGCTGGCGGGTGCCATGGTATCGGGCACGTGCTTCGTGCTAGCGGGCGCGTTCCTGTTTATGGCGGTGCGGCGTCTGCACACGACGCTGGCCGCCGTCGCCGCCACGCTGGTCTTCGCACTGAATCCCAATATCCTGTATCTCCAGTCCACGGCGATGACAGAGCCGCTGTTCATGGCCGCGCTGCTGGGGATCCTGTTCTTCACGGTGCGGTTCCGCGATACGCAAGGATGGGGCGCGGCGTGCGGTGCCGGTCTGGCTGCGCTCGCCGGCACGCTCACGCGTTATGAAGGCTGGTTTCTGATCCCGTGGGTGGCGTTATTCATCTTGCTCGCGGCGAAGCGGCAACGCCTGCTGAAGGCGGCGCTCTTCGCGGTGATTGCCGCGCTCGGCCCGCTCTATTGGCTGGGCCACAACTGGTGGTGCTGCTCGAACGTGCTCGACTTCTATAACGGTCCGTATTCGCCAAGGGCCATCCAGGGGGCCGCGCAATATCCCGGCCTGGGTGACTGGAGCAAGGCGGTCCGATACTTCCTGGCCGCTGCGAGGTGGTGCGCGGGCGCGCCGCTAATGTGGCTGGGCGCGGCGGGTCTGATGGCGTGCGCAGTGGTGCGGGAGGCGCGCTGGCCGGCATGGCTGCTCCTTCTTCCCGGAGTGTTTTATGTCCTGAGCATGCACCTGGGCGGCACACCCATCTTCCTGCCGGACCTGTGGCCCAACAGCTACTACAATTCGCGCTATGGGCTGGCTTTGTTCCCGTCGCTGGCGTTTGGCGCGGCTGGTTTGGTGGCGCTGGCTCCGCCGCGTGCACGGCCCCTCGCGGTCGCTGCGGCGGCCTTAATCTGCGTCGCGCCCTGGCTGATCCATCCCCGGCCGGAAGCGTGGATCACCTGGAAGGAATCGCAGGTGAATTCAGACGCACGCCGCGCGTGGACCAGCGAAGCGGCCGCGTACCTGGCGCCGCGGTATCAGCGGGGGACGGGCATTATCACCACGTTCGGAGACATCACGGGAATCTTGCGAACAGCGGGCATTCCCCTGCGGGAGACGCTGACATGGGATAACTGGCCGTTGTGGCCGGCGGCGGTCACGCGCCCGGAGTTGTTCCTGCGCGAGGAGTGGGCAGTGGTGATGGGCGGCGATCCGGTGCAGACGGCGCTGCTGCGCGCGGGCGCCCACGGACCGCGCTATGAACTGATGAAGACAGTGATGGTGCCGCACGCGCCGGTGATCGAGATCTATCATTGTTGTATCGGACTGACGCCGTTGAATCCTGATGAGAATTCCGTTCACGAAGGCCCATGGAACGAAAAACGACTTCCTGCTGACGAGGAGCGATGAGGCTCCCGCCGGCGACCTGGCAACCGTAGCGCGGGCCATCTGCGACCGCCATACGGGTGTGGGAGCCGATGGCTGGATGGTGATCGACCCCGCGCCGGCCGGCGATCATGACGCGGCCATCCGGCTGTTCAACTCCGACGGCAGCGAAGCGGAGATTTCGGGCAACGGAACGCGCTGCGCCGCGGCGTTCGCCATCGAGCACGGTCATGCGCATGAGGAGGTACGCATCCAGACAGGGGCCGGCACCAAGCTACTCCGGCTGCTGGAACGCTCCGGGCGCACTTTCGTGTTCGAGATGAACATGGGCCGGCCCGAGATCACGGCCGAACGGTTCCTGCTTCCGCTTGCAGGCGGCGCGCGGGATGTCACGCTGGTCTGGGTTGGAAATCCGCAGTGCGCCATTCCCGTCGATGATTTCGACTTCGACTGGCGCGCGGCGGGCGCCGAGATCGAGCGTCATCCGCATTTTCCGAACCGCACCAACGTGTCGTTCCTGCGGGCGCGGGACGCGCACACCTTGGAGGCGCGCTTTTGGGAACGCGGCGCCGGCGAAACCATGAGCTCGGGAACAGGATCGACCGGCGCCTTCGCGGCGGCTGTGCGTCGGGGGCTGGTGAGCAGCCCCGCGTGCGTCGACACGCCCGCCGGACCCTTGGATCTGCGTTGGGACGATGACGTGTATCTGACCGGCCCGGCGGAAATCGTGGCGCAAGGCGTGTTCTTCAGCCCATAATGCCAGGCCGTTCTATCGAGGCCGCTCAGCCGCCTCTGGCGGCCTGGTCGCCGGCTCTTCCGCGCCGCGGTGGCAGGTATAGCAGCTCACGTGCATCTTGCCATCCGGAAAATTGCTGTTGATCTGATGGGTCATCTCGATCATCTTGCGCGCTATCAGCTTGTGAGGCTTATCGTCGGCGGCGAAGTCATTTTGCACGTGGCAGAAGTCGCAGCGGACGCCCAATGCCACGCGGAAGGCCTGCATCGTTTCCATGAGGTGCTCGGGCGGAAGGATCTTCAAATTTTTGGGCGCGGGCATATGGTGCTCGCCGCGCGGCTCGCCCTCAGGCCGCTCCTGGCCGAAGGCGGCCACCGAAAGAAAAACGAACAGCATCGTAATTCTCATAGGTGACCATTATTGCACAGGACTATCGTGCCACTGCCAATACCTCGGTGGGATCTGGTTTGCCGCGTCTGGCAAAGAGTATGACTCCGTCGGACCCAATCAGGTAAACGGTACGCTTCACAAACAGGCCGTTGGCGTGATAGAGCGCCGCGACCTTCTGTCCCTCATCAACTAAGAGCGGAAAGCGAAGCCGATATTTCTCCTGGAACTTGAGATGGCTGCGCGCGCCCGCCGGGTTGATGCCGAACACCTGGACCTTCTGCCGGCGAGGCTCTGCCCACTGGTCTCGAAACTCACAGAGCTGCTTCCGGCAAACGGGAGTGTCATCGCCGGGATAAAACACCAGCACCACATTCCGGCCGCGCAGTTTGGAGAGACTGACGGTCTCGCCGTCCTGCCTGGGGAGTGTGAAATCCGGGGCCGGCGAGCCGACGGGCAGCGGATCCGAAAAGAGCCAGTCGAGCAAGGGTATCAGAATCCTTCCCACACATAAGCGCTGAACTTACGGACCGTGGTGAACCCGACTTTCTCGTAGAGCGAAATAGCTTCCCGATTCGAGGCGGTGACCGTCAGGCTGGTCTTGCGGCAGCCCGCATCGCGCAGCAGGCTGAGCGATTGGCGGAGCATTTCGTACCCCACGCCGGCGCCGCGCACGGAGGGAGCCACGCAGATCTGGGTGACATGGCCGCATTGGGGCATAACGAGGCTGGCGAGACTGATACCGCAGATGTGTCCTGTGCGGTCGAACGCGGCCACCGACGCGGGTTTGAAAAAAGTGCCGCAACCGGGATATTGCACGATGTTATAGAGAAAGCGCCGGGCGCCGGCCACCGTACGGTACTGATCGTTGATCAGGCTGTCCACATGTCCCCGGTAAGCCGCGGCGATTAGATGGGCGGCCGGCTCCTGGTATTGCTCGGACCAATTGTCCACGCGGACACCGCCGGAAGCGGGAGAACGGCGGGGAGAGGCGAGAATCGCCCGGTCCATATCGAGCATCATGAAGTTGCGCTCGAAGCTGTTCACGAAACCGGGGAGGGGCATGGGCCGCCAGCCCGTGAACTGCGTCATCATGAGCTGCGATTCGATACGCGTGACCTGGTGGGAACGGGTCAGGCTGTCCAGAACGGACTCGAGCAGAAGATTCTCGTTATCCATACTGCTGTAGGCGTGTCGGACGAAGAGATCACCGATCAATCCCTTGTGCTCCTCCAGCACGTAGTATGCATAGCCGGCAGTCTCGCCATCCTCCACCAGGGCGAAGCCGTTCAGCGACTGCATGTCCACGAAGCGGCGCACTAAGTCAGCCGATTTGCCGAAATCCCAATCCAGGAGGTCCCGCCAGGCCCCCACCTCTTCGTCGAGTAGGGGATCCAGATCTACAGGGCGCAAATGCCGCAGATCCACGAGCCTGGGCGTGCCGGGAGCGGGTTCGAGGCGCGCGGCCATTTCGCAGTTATTGTAACACCGGCCTGGGGCGGGTCCGGTCGGGCTTTTCGAAGGGTGCATGCGCCCCGAGGCGCGCGCTAAGGAAGTACGAAGAAGGGCCCTGGCCTCCGTTATTGCCGTTCGCTCGCTGATGGGCGATAAAGGATCAACCATCACCGTGGTCGAGACCATTGCGGTCTGACTACGTCCATGTCTACCGGACTAGCCGTGGCCGAAGTGCATCAACCAGCCGATGCCCACCAGCGCCGCGATGAAACATCCGAAGACGTAGAGTCCGTAGCGGAGGCGTTCGCGATCATCGCGCTTGGTCACGATGCCCATCACGACGGACGTGAAGAGCGCGAAAAGCAGCGACGCCTCCAGGTGGGAGAGGTTCATGCGGGGCATCAGCTCTTCCTCCCGGCGGCGATTTCAAAAGCGTCGACCATGGCCAGGATGTTTAGCAGGCCCGCGGTGACCAGAAACTTGGTGCCGTAGTCGTGGACGAGTCCGGCGACGTCGGGTTGATTGTAGCCCAGCCACACGGTGAGCAGGTACAGGATTCCGGAGGCCAGGTCGCCGATGAAGCCGCCGGTGTTGATCAGGATGGTGAGCAGGTCGCCGTTCTGAGGCTGAAACATGGCGCCGCGCATCATCAGGCCGCAGAGATACATCAGGGTGATGGAGACCAGCAGCAAGGCGGCCCGGCCATTGCGCTTAAGGAGGAAATGACCGCCGCCCGGAACCAGCCATCCTAGCGCGACCGGTCCGGCCCACACGCGCAGGGGCGGCATGGGCTCCTTAGGTTGCTTCTGCTTTGCTGCCATTCCTTCGATTTTAGCAGGTCGGACCGGGCTTGATGTATCCTGGAGAGCAAAGCTGAAGTGATCAGACTCACCTGTTTCAGCATCGTGCTGCTGGCCGCCACCGGCAGTTGGGCCGCGAATGAGATTCAGCCCCTGGATCTCCAGCCGGGGCTGTGGGAAATCGCGCTGACGGTCAAGACCAGCGGCTTGCTTCCCATGCCGCCCGAAGTCCTCGCCAAACTCACGCCGGAACAGCGGGCCGAGATGGACGACAAAACAAAGAAGAAGGCAGCCGAGCGTGCGCAGACTACGGTCAGGCGGAGTTGCCTGGAGGAGAGAGAACTGCAACGGCCGCTCATGCTGACTTTTGGAGGCGCGGGGCAGGGGTGCACGCAGACGGTGGGGGTTTCCACTCCGACGCGGCAGGAGATCCGGGTGGACTGCGGCAAAGGCACGACGCTGGGCGGCGGGACGGTGCTGATCGAGGTTACGGATACAAGAAACGCGAAGGTCACTTCGCAATGGTCGGCGACGGACGGTTCGCGCACGATGAAGATGACCTCCACGGCGGTGCTGAAATGGCTGGGCTCGGAGTGCGAGGCGCAGATGGCCGCGGCATTGAAGCCGGCAGTGCCCGATCCGGCGCCGGCGCCGCAGGCCACGCTGACGGCTCCCAAAGCCCCTGCCGCGAGGCGGGCCGCGGCGAAGTTTCCCCCACCGCCGGAGAGTGCTCCCCCTACGAAGGCGGATGCCGCGTACTACTACAAACAGGGGAGAGAAAAGACCGCCAAGAACGAGCTGTGGGAGGCTTTGCAGTCATTCAACAAAGCACTCGAGATGGATCCGAAGAACCCGCTATCCTATAACGCGCGTGGTTATGTATATCTGCGTCTGCGGAGTTATGCCAACGCGATTGTAGAGTTTTCAGAAGCCATCCGGCTGCGGCCGGAATATGCGAATGCGTTCCAGAACCGCGCGATTGCATTGCGGCGCACGGGCGATGAGAAGGGAGCTGCGGCGGACGAGCGCAAGGCGGCCGAGCTGCTCAAAGGCCACTGACCGGGTTCAAGAGAGACAGACGCGCACGGCTTTGGCGTCGATAGCGATGCCCAATTCGTGCAAGACGCACGCCGGCAGTTGGGCTTGCGCCATCTGGAAAAGTTCGTTTTCCTCGCGCCGGATGTGATTGGCGAGCAAGGCGCAGAACTGCTCCAGCAATGCCGCGGTGGGGGCGCGGCGCAACTGCTCGATTATTCCTTCCAATTCGCGATGCTGGGCGATAAGATCGGCTACCAGGGGCTGGGGGCCGAGGGCGTCCTGGATGGCCGGGAACAGGATCTGCTCTTCGATTTCAAAGTGGTTGGACAGCTCGATCTCGTAGCGGTCGACGGCGCGCTGCGCGAGTTTAGCGATGTTGGCGGGGGAACCATCGGCGGCCAGCGAGCGGCGGGTGAGCACACTCAGCGCCAGGCCGTTGTGGTGCTGTTGCGAGAGCGGAATCAGGCTGGGATCGCGCAACATAGCTGTCTGTTACTATAGCGAAAATGAATTGGAACGATGCCGCCGAGGATTTACTGCAAGCCATATTGGCGCAGACGCCGCGTCCCGTGCGCGCCGCAGCGGAGACGGAACTACGCGGGGCCGCGGAGCAGATGGCGGAGGACGACGGCAAGAACCGGGTGGGGGTGGAGACGGTGATCGCGGCTTGGATTGCGGGGGCACCGGAGGCGATCCGTGCGGATTTGCCGCGGCAGATGGAGCGGTTCGGGCTGGATCCGGGGGAGTACAAGCATCTGTTGGCCCCAGATTAAAGTGGATCGTCGTGCCGGCGTAATCTCAAATCGCTGCCACCCGTTCGTTGACCTTGCGTCCGGCTGGTGGGCGCCCTTGTTGGCGTCGTTAACCAAGTGTATAGTGCTTCTTGACGGGGTGCCGTTATGGATGCAAAGCGTGGCGGGGCTCGCCGGGAAGAGCGCCACCCACTAAATATTGTTCTGCAGATCTCCTGGCTGAGCGCCAGCGGAGAGTCCTGCGCCACCCGGGCCACCTGCAGGGACGTCTCGCCCCGCGGCGCCATGGTGGAGTGCAGCGAACCCATTGCGGTTCGTTCCAGCGTCTACCTCAGCGCCCCGAGCCATGGGCTGATGGGCAACGCCACCGTGCGATATTGCCGGCGCAAGGGCATGAAATTCACGATCGGCTTGGAATTCACGTGGGCCGCGGCCCTGGCCGCGGCGGGTAGGAAGCGGGTGTCTGCCGGACCAAAATGATTGCCCGGAAAAGCCGATTCTCCCCGGATCGAACTGCGAACACGCTCGATACGCAAATAGCCTTGTAGAGCCCTGGCATGTTGCGGCAGAGCCGCGCCTACGCCGTGCAGCAATTCCCCAAGTGCTTAATGGAAATTGCCGCCGCAGCGGAATCTGGACGCTGCAGCGCAGGACGCCGGCGCTTCCACGGCTCAACGGCTGAATCGTGCGGAACTCGCCCAACTTTGCGTCCTCCGCTAGTAATGCTGGCGTGATATACCGGCCTTTTTCGAACTTCAACTCCTCGGCCCATTGCAACGGATACCCTCCGCCCCATAGCACGAAGTGAACGTGTGCCGGAACGCGCATGCCAGGATAACAGCCGGGATGAATCGTGCGCAGCTCAAACCTTCCTCCGGCATCTGTTCTCATCCAACCATAGATCCGCGGTGGATACTCTCTGCGGTTTTCGCCGTAGTACCCTTGGGCGTCCGTATTGTAGGCATATACCGTGACGCTCTCCGCCGGAGTGGTTCCGTCCGGCGCCAACACGCGGCCCGCCACTATCAGCGGCTCGCCGGGCTCCCCCTTTTTCACGATCTGTGCTTGCCAAGTAATCTCGCTGGGTGCAGGCCGGTGAATCATGACCAGGCCGTTGTTTCTAGCGTTCTTCCAGACGCTCGCCTGCACCGAATCGAAAGGCTCCTGCGCACTCAGCGTGCTCACTGCCGGCACCAGACCCGCAGCCTGCCAAAGAAACTGGCGGCGCGTGTTTTGACTTCCAGCTCGGAACATCCCGCATACCCTCCGGTGGAAGGACGGTGCAACTTATGAGAGTGTTAACCGCCCTCTCTAGTCGGGAGGTTCGCGGCGCGGCGCGGCGGGGAAGGAATCAAAGGTGTAAATCCATACGCGCGCTTGCACAGCTTTGAATTATGCGCCTGCAAGCGCGCCACGAGCGCGCTAAGCTCGGATGGGAAGCGCTACTTTCAGCTAAGGAGGAAGAGAGAATTATGAGCGAGACGAGTGCAGGGGACCGAGCGGCATTTTTCCTGCTGGGAGCAGCGGCCGGTGCATCGGCAGCACTGCTGTTGGCGCCGGCGTCAGGCGAACGGACTCGCCGGAGATTACTCCGCAAGGGAGAAGCGGTCACGGATTACCTGATCGACACGGGCAAGGAGTTGGTAGAGAAATGCGGGGATCTATACCAGCGTAGCGGGGAATTGGCGGAGGGGACGACGCGCGAGTTGTCCGGCAAATATCGCGAGCTGCATGAGCACAGCAAGCAAGTGCTGGAGGAGACTGAGAATATCCTGCATCGTGCACGAGATGCCGTCAGGAGCCGGTAGTTGGAAGAGCTCTCGAAACCGACGCGTTGGGCACGTCCGCCTGCGCGGCGGGTCCAGAGGATGCTGATGATGTGTCTGCAAATCAGTAGTGGAAGCCGGCGGTAACCTTGCGTCTAGCAAGTACGGAGACACAGTTTTAAAAAGAACGGGATTGCGCGATGCGAAAACTATTGCTGGGCTTCGTACTCGGATTGTTTGCCGTACTGCTGGGCGCGGGTCTCTACTTCGGGTTAGGCATGGCGCCCGTGGCGACGTCAGCTGCACCGATGCCGTTCGAGAGACGCTTGGCGGGCATGGCGCTGCATGCGCGGATTTCCAAGGAGATGCCTTCACAGGCGCCGATACAGCCAAGCGAGGAAAACTTTGTCGCAGGCGCCAGAATCTATCGCGAACAATGCGCGGTCTGCCACGGCTTGAGCGGTCAGCCTGAAACGCCGATCGCCAAGGGGATGTTCCCGGATCCGCCGCAACTTTTCAAGGGCCATGGCGTGACCGACGATCCGCCGGGGGAAACGTACTGGAAAGTGGCCAATGGAATCCGGCTTACCGGCATGCCGGGCTACAAGGGCTCATTGACCGATACCCAAATTTGGCAGATCAGCCTGCTGCTGGCGAATGCGGACAAGTTGCCCGCGAGTGCCAAGACCGCTCTGAGTGAAGTGCCGGCAGCGAAGTAATTTGCCGCAGAAATGCGAGCACTCAAAGGTGGTCACCCTGCTTGACCTTGATCGTGCTCGGATTGAATTGCGTATTTCTTGGCGGTGACCTCGATCTCGTTTGGAGTTGTTTGCGCGGCCGCTTGCAAGGAGGCAGCATTGGTCATAACCAAACCGGCGAAGACAGACGAAGCCCCGAAACAGCGCCAGGGGCCGGCCGTGGCGGACGGCGGGCCATATAAACCGCGAGCGCGACATCCGCCCTTGGGACCGGTTCGGTTCCTGCGTTGCCGGTGAGAATCGGCACGGGCGCGAGCGCCGAGGCTTTGCGCAAGTCGAATCCGATGACCTCCGCGCCGGGTGGTCATCTCCAGGAGAACGGCGCCGTGGCCACAGCCGGTGTCGAGTACAGATCCTGACGCAGGAGATGCAAGACGTGCCCCATCGATATGAGGCAGGACGGGCGTAAGTCATATCCGGGATTTCGATGGTAAACCCTCGCGGGCCGCCGGAAATGAACGGGCATCGGGCAAAGAACCCGTCGGGTTCACTTCGCCGGGTTCGTGTTATCCAGTATTTCCTTCACTCGCGCAATCAATTCAGCGGGCGCAAATGGAGGTGGAAAAATCAGGAAACCCTCGTTGGTGACACGCGCATCGATGCGTTGATCATCGGGTACACCAGTCACCATCAGCACGCGCAGGGCGGGGCACTTCTGGCGCAGATACAAAGCCGCATCGTGGCCGTTGATATTGGCGACATAAACATCGATGAGGAGCAGGTCAGGCCGGGTTTCCCGTACCATGTCTACGGCAATGCCGAGATCCCCCGTAGCCCGCACCACGTATCCCGCCGCCTCCAGGATTTCTCGGATAACCTGACGCACGAGCGGCGCGGAATGAAACAGCAGGATAGTGGCACTCGTGGTCATTAAGAATTCATTATGTCAATCCGGAGGGTCCGAGGCAAACTGAAGGCTGCGGGCGGCATCAAAGTCGCCGTATGCCCAATCCGGAATCAGGCGGAGCTCAAAGCGCAAATCGGGCCACGATCACATTCCAGCAAGCATCGACATTAATGCCCGCTCCGGCACTGGACCTTGCGGGATGCCCAATGTCGTACGAGCAGTTGGCAGCGATTTTGTGGGAAACGCTTAATCGAGAGCGGGCAAACGGCTCAGGCGCAAAATGCAGGAACCTGACCGAACCGGAGAGGCGACGATGCCACCACGTTGTACGGCGATACGTAACATAAACACCCGAGGTGGACGCGATAAGAGCCTTAGAGCGAGCTCGAAGCAGACACTTGTGAGCGCCAGCCCCTCCTCGTGGTCGGGTGGTTTAACTCCCTGCACCAAGGAACGCGGCGCAGGACTGCCCATACTACTTCTGGAATGGCGTTACGTCACGGCGGGCGCTGGTGGGGATCGCGGAGCGGCCAAGGGCCGGCAGGACAACATCGACCGGCTCATGATGGCCCACTTTCAGTCAGCATCCATTACCGGCGAAGTCACAAAAATGTCACACGAAAAAATGGGGGCCGTAAACTAATGAAAACACGCGAGAAAATTTGGTGCGGAGAGGGGGACTTGAACCCCCACGAGATTACTCCCGCTAGCACCTCAAGCTAGTGCGTCTGCCAATTCCGCCACCTCCGCAGGGGCGCTACTTCTTCGCCGGAGCCGGCGCGCCCGGCGCTTTCTGGCCTGCCGGGGCGGTGGGTATTTTCAAAGGCACCGACTGCCCGTTAGGCAGCTTAATGGTCGGCCCAGGCGCTGGCGCCGGCGCCTTGGCGGGAGCCGTCTTGCTGGCGCCGGACGATGTATCCAGAACCGTTTTAGCGCCCGTCGACCCACGCGTGGCCAGAATCGAAAGCGACAGCGACGTGATCATGAACAGAATCGCCGATGCCGTGGTGGCCTTCGAGAGCAGGGTCGCCGAACCGCGCGGCCCGAATGCTGTCTGGGACCCCATGCCGCCAAATGCTCCCGCCAGGTCGGCCGCCTTACCGCTTTGCAGCAGGACCACAATGATCAAGAAGATACAAACTATTACATGGACAATCGTCAACAGAATAAACATCTTGTCTTTCCAGTATATATGAAACGGGCGGGCACCGGCGAAACGCGCGCGGCCGGGGCAGGCCGGACCTAAACTGCGCGGGCCTTGCGCAGCGGGCGGCCGGATTCCGAACGCGCCGGTTTTCGCAGGCCTTGCGAGAGCCGCCGCACCTGGTCGCTCACGCACACCAGAAACATCGGCTGGCGGGCATTCTTCAGCAGATCGATGATGCGGTCCGGCGCCTCTTCCAGGTAGATGGATTTGCCGTCGGTGAGCAGGTGAGTTTCCGAATCGCCCTTCAGCGCTTCGCTGAGGCGTTTGCCCATATCTTTTTGCAGGAAGCGCAGGACCCGACGGATTTTCTGCAGCGAAAACCCCTTCCGCCGCAGTTCGGCGATGACGGAAACCTCGAGGACCTCCTCAGGAAGGTAAACCCGTTTATGACCGTCCTGGCGCGGGGAGACGACGCTTCGCTCATCCCACCACTGCAACTGGCGCAGGCTGACGCCGCAGATGCGGGCCACGTCGGTGCTCGCGTACTGGTCGCTCTCGGGCATTGCAGCAGGCCGCGGTTTCCTTGTTTTGAACATTTCGTCCCGCCTTCGGTTTGGGAAAATTACCGCCATTCTGGATTGTACTGTAGTCGGAGGCCGTGTCAATAGGTATCCATCGCATCTTTTTTGCGGTACCGGCGGCGCCAGGGTCCGCCCGACCGCGGACAGCGCCTGCTTAAATCTTGCGCCCTTTCAGGAAATCCAGCTCCGTCTGCTTGGGGATCCCCGGCTCAAAGCAGCGGCGGCACCTGGCCTCGTACATGTCCGCCGCCCCCACCACGATCAGATCGTCGGCGCCGCGCAGCCGCTGCGTGTGCTTGCCCGGATTGCCGCACCGCATGCAGATAGCCAGCGTCTTGGTGATCGATTCCGCCAGACACAGCAGGTCCGGAATGGGTACGAAGGGGCGCCCCAGGTAGTCCGTATCCAGCCCGGCCACGATTACCTGCTTGCCGCTGTCGGCCAGCCGCTGCGCCACATCCACCAGGCTCTCGCCCATGAAGTTCGCCTCGTCCACGCCGATCACTTCCGAGCGCCAGTCCACCCTGTCCAGAATCTCGCCGCCCCTGCTCACTACTTCCGACTGCATCCGCGAATCGCCGTGGGAGACGATCTCTTCAGCGGAATATCGCGTGTCGATCACCGGCTTGAAGACCTGCACGCGCTTGCGGGCGATCATGGCGCGGCGCAGACGCCGGATCAGCTCTTCGCTCTTGCCGGAGAACATCGGCCCGCAGATCACCTCGATCCACCCGATACTGCCGCTGAAGAATTCCATGACAACTGATTTAGCACGGCGCGCCTGCCCCGGCGCCTCCAGGGATACAATGCAAATTATGAAGTGCATCCCCTGCCTACTACTGCTGTCCATCTCCGCACTCCCCGCAGAAAGAAAACCCGTGACCCTCCAGAACATGCCCGCGCCTCCCCGCATGCCCGCCATCACCTGGGCTCCCGACGGAAAGCGCTTCGCCTGGATGGAAGACAAAGCCCTCTTTCAGTACGAGGTCTCGTCCAAGCGGCAGAAGCAACTGGTTGCGCTGGCCCCGCTCGAAGAAAAAGCCGTCAAGCCCCCCAAATCCGACACCACCGACTGGCAGAACCGCCGCGCCGCCGAACGCAGCTTCGAATGGTCCACCAACGGCCGCGAGATGCTGATCGCCGTCGAAGGCGATCTCTTCCTCCTCCACACCGACACCGGCAAATGGGAGCAGCTCACCGCCACGCCCGAAGTCGAGCACGATCCCAAACTCTCCCCCGATGGCCGTTTCGTCTCCTTCCACCGTGACCACGATCTCTACAGCCTGGTGGTAGCCTCCAGAAAAGTTACCCGCCTCACCACCGACGGCTCGGCGACGATATGGAATGGCGAGCTCGATTGGGTCTACCCCGAAGAACTGAATCTCTCCACGGCCCATTGGTGGTCGCCCGACAGCACCCAGATTGCGTACCTGCAATTCGATGTGGGCCATGAGACGCTCTATCCTCAGGTCGATCTGCTTTCGTGGCGCGCCTTCAACGAGCCCGAGCGCTTTCCGCAGCCAGGAACGCCCAACGCGGACGTGCGTCTGGGGGTCGTCGAAGAGGAGGGTGGCCCCACCCACTGGATGGACATCGGCGAGACCCGCGATCATCTGCTGGCGCGCGTGGATTGGGCCCCGGACAGCCGTGCCGTGGCCTACCAGCGGCTGAACCGCATCCAGAACCGCCTGGACCTCGGCCTCGCCGACGTCCGCACCGGCGCCGCGCGCCTGCTCCTCACCGAAGAGGATTCCTACTGGGTCAACGTGAACGACGACTTCCGCTTTCTCAACAAGGGCAAACAGTTCCTGTGGGGCAGCGAGCGCGACGGCTATCATCACCTCTACGTCTGCGGCGTGGACGACCACCACATGGCCCAGATCACCAAGGGCGAATGGGAAGTAGCCGAAGTAGCCGGCGTCAATGAAGACACCCGCGAAATCTTCTTCGTTTCCACCGAGCAGAGCCCGCTCGAGCGCCAGCTTTATCGCGTGCGCCTCGATGGCAATAAAAAGCAGCGGCTCAGCGGCGGCGCCGGCACGCATACAATCTCCATGAGCCCCACCGCGGACTTTTACATGGACACCGCATCCAGCCTGGTTTCGCCGCCGCGCCGCACGCTGCACGCGAGCGATGGCTCACAGATCGCCGTCTATGCCGAAGGCGTGCCGCCGGATGCTGAAATCCTGCCTACCGAAATCATCAAAGTCAAGGCCCGGGACGGCGCGCAGCTCTACGCCCGCCTCATCAAGCCCGCGGGATTCTCGGCGGACAAACGCTATCCCGTGATCGTCATGATCTACGGCGGCCCCGGCATCCAAGCCGTGCGCGACGCCTGGAGCGGGGCAAGCTTCGACCAGGTGCTGGCCCAGAAAGGATACATCATCTGGCAGCTCGACAATCGCGGATCATCCGGCCGCGGCCATGCCTGGGAATCGAAAATTTACCACGAGACCGGCGCGCGCGAACTGAGCGATCAGTTGGATGGCATCCGCTATCTGGGCAACCTCGGATATGCCGACATGAGCCGCATCGCCATCAGCGGCTGGAGCTACGGCGGGTACATGACGCTCTACGCGCTGGCCAACGCTCCCGAGGTCTTCAAGGCCGGCATCGCCGGCGCACCCGTCACCGAATGGCGCAACTACGATTCAATTTACACCGAGCGGTACATGGGCCTGCCCGCCGACAATCCCGAAGGCTACAAACGCAGTTCGCCGCAAACCAACGCGGGCGATATCAAGGCCCGGCTGTTGATCATCCACAACATCGAGGACGACAACGTGCATTTCCAGAACAGCGTCCAGATCGCCAACGTCCTTGAGCGCGAAGGCAAGCAGTTCCAGATGCTGGTTTACCCCCAGAAATCCCACGGTGTGGGAGGGCCCCTCCGCAGGCAGATGCTCCAGGCGATGCTCGACTTCCTCGAGAAATCCCTATAGCCGCATGCCGGCTTCAGGCCGGCTTCAGCCCGCCAGAAGCGTCCCCAAATCTGGTACTTGCAGTACCTTGCCCCTCCGCGCACGAGTGTGCAAAATGATTAGATCCGGAGGGTAAATCGTAAATGAAACGCGCCTTCAGTCTACTTTCGGCAAGCCTGCTGTCCTTCACCTGGACATTTGTCCTCATGGCCCAACCCAGCGTGCCGCGCCTGGTCAAGTTCAGCGGCATTCTCACCAGTGCCGACGGCCGCCCATTGACCGGAGTAACCGGCGTTACCTTTGCCCTTTATGACGAGCAGCAGGGCGGCGCTCCAATCTGGATGGAGACGCAGAACGTCCAGGCCGATGCCGCCGGGCACTACACGGCCACACTCGGTTCCACCCGGAACGATGGAATACCGGCCGAAATCTTTGCGGCGGGTAAGGGCAGATGGCTGGGTGTCCAACCGCAAGGAGAACCCGAGCGGCCGCGCGCGCTCATGACCAGCGTGCCTTATGCGCTGAAGGCAGTGGACGCCGAAACCCTGGGCGGATTACCTCCGTCGGCCTTCGCCTTGGCGAATGGCAATGCACCGATTCCCGGCCACGGTCCCGGCGCGCCAACGATGGCGCCCAGGTCCGCCCAGCCGGCGGGGGACGCTACGCCAAATATCACCGGCACCGGCGCCACCAACCATCTCGCGTATTGGACCAACAGCACGACCCTCGCCAGTTCCGCGGTGTATCAGGCGGCTGGAAAGAAGATCGGCATCGGTACGACTGCGCCCAGCACCGCGCTGGAAGTGGACAGCTCGACCGCGTCGGCCATCATGGGCAAGGCAACGGGGACGACGGGGTCCTTCAACGGGGTCAGCGGGCAAAGCGTCAGCACCGACGGCAACGGAGTGTTCGGAATCAACAATGCGACATCTGGTTTCGCGGTGGGGGTGAACGGCCAGACAACCAGTCCTGGGGGGACTGGGGTTAACGGGCTGAATCTCGCCACCACCGGCGGCAACGGCGTGCAAGGCCAGACCGACGCCACCTCGGGCGGGAATGGTGTGTCAGGGTTTGCCAACTGCGGCTCCTGCAACGGTGTACTCGGTGTCAACAACGGCACCTCGGGCTTTGCGGTTGGGGTAAACGGCCAGACCGCCAGTCCGGGGGCTACCGGCGTGAACGGCGTGAACACGGCCACCACCGGCGGCAACGGCGTGCAAGGGTATAGCAACGCCACCTCCGGTGGGAACGGTGTGTGGGGGTCCGTAGGCGGCACCAACAGCAACGGTGTCATAGGAACGAACAGCGGTACCTCCGGCTTCGCCGTCGGCGTGAACGGCCAGACGGCCAGTCCGGGGGGACCCGGCGTCAACGGCTTGAATACGGCCACCACCGGCGGTAACGGCGTGCAAGGCCAGACCAACGCCACCTCGGGCGGGAACGGTGTGTCAGGGTTTGCCAATTGCGGCTCCTGCAACGGTGTGCTCGGTGTCAACAACGGCACCTCGGGCTTCGCGGTGGGCGTAAACGGCCAGACCGCCAGTCCGGGGGCAACCGGCGTCAACGGGCTGAACACGGCCACCACCGGCGGCAACGGCGTGCAAGGCCAGAGCAACGCCACCTCCGGCGGGAACGGTGTTTCGGGGTTTGCCAATTGCGGCTCCTGCAACGGTGTGCTCGGTGTCAACAACGGCACCTCGGGCTTCGCGGTGGGCGTCAGCGGCCAGACGGCCAGTCCGAATGGAGCCGGCGTAAACGGCGTGAGCACGGCTACGGCCGGCGGTAACGGCGGAAACTTCACCAGCAACGCCACGACGGGTTTCGCCGCCGGTGTGTACGGCCAGAGTGCCAGCACCAACGGCGCCGGAGTGAACGGTAACGCCATCTCTACTTCAGGCTTCGCGGTGGGAGTGAACGGCTCGTCCAACAGTCCGAATGGCGCCGGGGTTTTCGGGTTCAACAACTCCGGCAGCGGTTTCGGCCTGGACGGGCAGGCCGGCGCCACTGGTGTTGCCGTTTTTGGAGTGAACCAGACATGCAACAGTTCGGGCTGTACTCTGGTGAATGGAACCGCGGCTGAATTGGTGACCGGAGCGACTGGAAAGCTTCTTCAGGGATACGGCGGTTCGTACAGCAATAGTGTGTTTTCCGTGGATGGCGCCGGCAACGGTTTCTTCGCCGGCAATCTGAACGTTACCGGCAAAGTGACCAAGGGCAGCGGCTCGTTCATGATCGACCATCCCCTGGATCCGGGACACAAGTACCTCTCACACTCCTTTGTCGAGAGTCCCGACATGATGGACGTCTACAACGGCATGGTCCGCCTGGACGCCAAAGGTCAGGCGTGGGTGGATCTGCCGGATTACTTCGAAGCCCTGAACGGCGACTTCCGCTATCAATTGACCGCGGTCGGCGCGCCCTCGCCCCGTTTGTACGTCGCGCGGGAAGTCTCCCACAATCGCTTCAAAATAGCCGGCGGACGGCCCGGTGGCAGGGTCTCCTGGCAAGTCACCGGTATAAGGCATGACGCCTTTGCCAACGCGCACCGCATTCCAGTAACAGAAGTGAAGCCGCAATCGGAGCAGGGCCGCTATCTGCATCCCGACGTCTATGGATCGGGCGCAGCGAATACGGCGACTTCCGCCGGCTTACCGGAATAAACTGTAAGCCGCGTGCCCTTTGGTAAGTGAATGGGATTCGCGAAAGCATAAGTGCGCGCCCATTGCGGTAGCCAGTTACGAATCCAGATCAGGGGGCTGACTTCGCCATCCGGCTGAAACGCGGTAACTTCGAGTGACTCGCCCGCCGCCAGCGTAACCGGACGCAGTCCCGATAGCGTGGCGGGCCGGGACAGCGTGACTGGCGCGGCAGTCGAAAGAGCCATCTCATGCCCGCCGGGCCGCGGCGCTGCCTCTTTCAGGTAATGCGGCAACGGCGGCAGATAGGCGACATCGCCCTGCGGCGCGCCTCCCTCCACCCAGTTCACGATCATGTCGATCTCGATCTGCGACAGGCTCGGGTCACCGCGAAAATCCCCGATGCCCTTCACCGCGCCCCAGGGCGGCATGCGCCGCGCTAACACTTCGTCGCGGATGGCCTTGGCCCACGGGCGAGCCTCCTCGTAGCTCATCAGCGACATGGCGCCGCCGCCTTGTCGATGGCAGGCCCCGCAGTGCCTGTAGACGATGCGCGAGATCTCCTGCGTCCAAAGCAACTTGGTCGTGATGGTGTCGTGCGCGAAGGCTGCCGGCGCCAGCGCCGCGAGTAACCAGGCGCGCCTCACACCGTCTCCCCCCGCACCAGGTCGGCGTACGTCTCCCGAGCCCGGATCACCCGGAACGCGCTGCCTTCCACCAGCACCTCCGGCGGACGCGGCCGGGAGTTATAGTTCGACGCCAGCACGAACCCGTAAGCGCCCGCGGTGTACACCGCCAGGTAGTCTCCCGGCGCGGCGTTGGCGAGTTGGCGGCCGCGCGCCAGAAAGTCGCCCGTCTCGCAAACCGGTCCAACCACGTCCGCTACAATGTCCGGCCGCGTCGTCTTGCGCACCGGGACAATCTCGTGGTGCGACCGGTAGAGCGCCGGCCGCAGCAGGTCGTTCATGGCGGCATCCACGATCACGAATTCCTTCTCACCGCTCTTCTTGCGGTAGAGCACGCGCGTCACCAGCACGCCCGCCGGTCCCACGATGGAGCGGCCCGGCTCCAGCATCACGTGTAAATCCCGGCCGCGCATCCTGGCCCGCACCTGCTCCCCAAAGGCGCGGATACCGGGGGCCTGCTCGTGCGCCTGGTAAGCCACACCCAATCCTCCGCCCAGGTCGACGTGGCGGATGGCGAAGCCCCTGGCCAGCAGCCTGCCGACCAGCGCCAGGGTGCGCTCGAGCGCCTCCAGCATCGGATTGGTGTCCATCAACTGCGAGCCTATGTGGCAGCTCACTCCCTCGGCGGCCAGGTTCTGGAAGGCGCGCGCCCGCTCGTAGACCGCCTCGGCTTCGGCAATGTCGATGCCGAACTTGTGCTCGCGGAGACCGGTCGAAATGTAGGGATGCGTGGAGGCATCCACGTCCGGATTCACGCGTACCGCGAAGCCCGCCTGGATGCCGCGCCGCGCCGCCAGCGCGTTAATCAGCGCCAGCTCCGGCTCCGACTCGCAGTTGAATGTGTGGATGCCTTGCGCCAGTGCGTAATCCACCTCATCGGCCGTCTTGCCCACGCCGGAAAAGACCACCTTCGACGGGTGGCCCCCAGCCGCCAGCACACGGTACAGCTCGCCGCCGGAGACGATGTCAAAACCCGCGCCGGCTTTGGCGAGCAGCGCCAGAATGCCCAGTGAGGAGTTGGCCTTTACGGCGTAACAGATGCGGTGCGGAAGATCGCCCAGCGCCTCGTCATAGGCCCGGTAGTTCCGCAGAATCGCGTCACTGGAATAAACGTAGGCGGGCGTGCCGGCCTTGCGTGCAATGTCCGCCAGGGGAACCTCTTCGCAATACAGGTCCTGGTTGGAGTAGTGGAACATGCCCTGCTTATTTGACCTTCATCACCAACAGCGTCTGATCGTCAAAGGGGGTGGTGTTGAACCGGTCGAGATCCGCCAGAATCTCGGCGACAATCTTCTCCGCCGGCTGATCGCACGTGCGCCGCACCACTTGCGACAATCGATGGCGGCCGTAATCCTGACCCTCCGGACTCAAGTGATCGGTCACGCCGTCGGAATACAGAACGATGGTATCGCCCCGGTGCGCCTGGAACACCACCTCTTCGTATTCGCGCTCGTCCAGCAGGCCCAGGGGCACACCTTCCACGCGCGGCTTCAGGATCTCGCGGTTGCGGCACACCATTGGCGGATTGCTGCCTGCGTTGGCCATCACGAATTGCCGGATCGCCGGGTTCCACAGCAAGAGAAGCAGCGTCACGTAGCGGGCTTCCACCTTGCGTTCCACCAGCGCCTCATTCAACGCGCGCATGAGTTCGCGCGGGTGGGTCCGCCGGGGCGCCAGCGACCGCAACAACCCGCTCACCAGCGCGCCGTAAAGGGCGGCCGCGGCGCCCTTGCCGCTGACGTCGCCGAAGGCCAGTATGGCGCGGCCATCCGGCGAGTCGAAGAAGTCGAACACATCCCCGCTGATGCCGCGCGCCGGCCGCAGCCCGGCGGCCACCTCCAGACCATCGAACCCAGGATCGCCGGTGGGCAGCAGCACACTCTGCAAGTCGCGCGCGGCCTGCAGATCCTCCTCCATGCGCCGCTCGCGGTTAGCCAGCTCCTCATACAAGCGCGCGTTCTCGACGCTGCTGGCGATCTGCGGCGCCAGCAGCATCAGCATGCGTGTGTGATCCTCGGTGAAGAACCCGATGCGCTCGCTTTCCAGGTCCATCACGCCGGAAACACGGTCGAGCGTCATCAGCGGGATGGCCACTTCCGAGCGGATACCCGGATGCGAAGAGATGTACCGGGCGTCCTGGCTGGTGTCCTGCACGCGCACCGGTGCGCGCTGCTCCACGGCGGCGCCCGTGATGCCCTTGCCCAGCGGGATGTTGTCCAGATCCACGCGCTCGTCGAACCGGATGCTGAAACGATGCCGCAGCAGCTTTCGCTCCGTATCCACCAGCAGGATGTTGAAGGCGTCGTAATCGATCAGGCCGCGCACCGTGCTGGCGATCTTGGTAAGCAGCTCGTCTACGTCCAGGATGGAGGAGAACTCCTGCGATATGGACGCCAGGGCCTTCAGCGTGCGATTCTGCCGCTCCACGCGCCAGTACAGGCGGGCGTTGTCGATAGAGATGGCCACCCGCGCAGCGATCAGCCGGAGCAGCGCGCGATCCTGTTCCGTATAGGCGTTGGCGCGCGTGGACTGCACGTCGATCACTCCCACCAGCTTGCGGCGCGCGATCATGGGCACGGCCAGCTCCGTGCGCACAGCCTCCACGGCGTTGAGGTAGCGTGGATCGCTATGTACGTCGCCCACCAGGATCGGCTCGCGGGTAACCGCGGCCGCGCCGGTGATGCCCTGTCCCAGCGGGATCGACCAGTTCTGCACCACCTCTTCCCGGTGCCCAACGGCGTAGCGGATGCGCAGTTCGCGGCGCTTCTCGCTGTACAGCAGGATGGCGAACAGCTCCGCCGGTATCACGCGCTTGACGATCTCGGAGACATTGGCCAGCAGTTCGTCCAGATCCAGCGTCTGCGAGGTAACCGCGGACACTTCCAGCAGAAAATCCAGCAGCTCGGAGCGTTCCCGGAAGCGGATGGTCTTGCTCACTTACTGGCCGCCTCCACGATCTTCACACTGGCGCTGGCCCCTACACGGTTGGCGCCGGCGGCCACCATGGCGCGAAAATCGTCCAGTGTGCGGATTCCTCCGGCGGCTTTGACGCCCATGCGCGGTCCCACCGCGTGCCGCATCAGCACGATGTCCTGCACGGTGGCGCCGGCCGGTCCGAAGCCGGTGGAGGTCTTCACGAAATCCGCGCCGGCGGCCTGCGCGAGGCCGCAGGCAGTGGTCTTCTGTTGGTCGTTGAGCAGCGCCGTCTCCAGGATCACTTTCACGATGGCCCCCGCGTCGTGACAGACGCGCGTCACGGCTTGAATATCCAGCTTCACCGTGTCGAGGTCCCCCCCGCGCAGCGCGCCCACGTTGATCACCATATCCACCTCGCGCGCGCCCGCGCGCAGTGCCGCGGCAGCTTCGGCGACCTTGGCCTCGGTGGAAGTCGCACCCAGCGGGAAGCCCGCCACCGTGCAGACCTTCACCGCCGTGCCGGATAATTCATTGGCCGCCAGCGGCACCCAATAAGGATTGATGCACACGGTGGCGAATCCGTACTGGCGCGCTTCGCCGCAGAGCTTCACGATGTCGGCCCGCGTGGCTTCCGGACGCAGCATGGTGTGATCGATCAGCGACGCGATGGGTCCCTCGATGGCTGTAGAAGGCGCGGCCTGACCTTCCTTCGCGGGTCCTTCCGGGGGTTGTTTCCCATGGCTGCGCTCGATTTCGGCGATCTTCTCGACGCGCGCCTTGTGCCTTCCGCCAGCGAAAGGCGTGTCCAGCCAGGTGCGCAGAACCTCCTCGGCCTGGCTGGCCGTCAGCAGGCGCGCGCCCAGCGTGAGCACGTTCGAATCGTTATGCTCGCGGCTGTTGCGCGCCGACGCGCGGTCGTAGCAGAGCGCCGCGCGGATGCCATTAACCTTGTTGGCCGCGATAGACGATCCGATGCCCGCACCGTCGATGATCACGCCGCGGGCGGCCTCGCCGCGCGCCACCAGATCGGCCACCTTCACGGCGATATCCGGGTAATCTGCCGGTTTCTCGTCGTACACGCCGATGTCCCGCACTTCGAGCCCCAGGCCGGCCAGCAGGGGCTTGAGGGTTTCCTTCAGGCGAAAGCCGCCGTGATCCGCGCCCAGCGCGACGGTCTTCTCGGGCGCCGCCGCCGGCGTGGCCTGTCCGGCCGGCAGTTCGATGATGCGAATGGCGCGGGCCGCGGCCAGCTCGCGCGCCGAGGGCGTGAAAATGGCCCCCGCGGAAACCCGCAGTTCACCGGATCGCGGCACGTCTTCTGAAGTCACCCAGCGCATAAATCCAAAACCGTCGTAGAATCGTAAAGACCTATTGTAATGAAACCCCGGCCGTGGCTTCTTGTGTTGTTGAGCGCCGCCCCTTTGTGCGCGCACCCCATGGGCAATTTCAGCGTGAGCCATTATGCCCGTATCGAGGTGCGCGGCGCCGGCGCGGAGATCCGCTATGTGCTGGATCTGGCGGAGATTCCCAGCTTCGAGCTATTGCAGCAGTGGGGCCTGAACGCCGACAGCCCCCGCGATCTGCTGGAGCGCAGAGCTCAGGCGCAGGCGCGCGAATGGGCCGGGAAGCTGGCGATCGCGTGCGACGGCCGGGCGGTTTCGCCGCGGTTTGAAGGCGCCGCGCTGGCGATGGCGCCAGGCGCGGGCGGGTCGCCCGTGATGCGCATCACGTCCACCTTGAAGCTGGCTGTCGCGGCAGGCTCGCTGTCTTATGAAGACCGCAATTTCCCGGGCCGCGCGGGCTGGAAGGAAGTGGTAATCGCGGCGGGACCGGGAGCTTCGATCGAACGCGCCAGCCAGGACGGCACCGACCGCAGCCAGGCGTTGACGGTGTATCCGGCCGATCCGACCGTGGCACCGCCGCAGGACCTGAAGGCCTCCGTGGAGTGGATTGCTTCCGCGCCCACGGTTGCCGGGAAGACACGGCCTGTGATCGTGCCCGCAGCGCCGGCTCCGAAGCCGGTTGCCGCCGTGTCCACGTCGCCCGTGCCGCCGCAGCCCTCCGCGCCGGGAACCGTGGTGCGGGGCGATTTCCTGTCACAACTGCTGCATCGAGGCGATATCGGCATCGGGCTGGTCCTGCTGGGAATGGCGGTGGCGTTTGGCCTGGGCTCGATGCACGCGCTTTCACCCGGACACGGCAAGACCATAGTGGCCGCCTACCTGGTGGGATCGCGCGGCACCTTCAAGCAGGCCATTTTTCTGGGCGGCATGGTGACGTTTACCCACACGATCAGCGTATTCTTCCTGGGCCTGACCACCCTTTTTCTCTCGCAATACGTGCTGCCGGAGAAGATCTTTCCGGTGCTGGGCGCGATCTCCGGCCTGTCCATCGTGTGGATCGGCGGCCTGATGCTGTACAAGCGCGCGCGCCGGCTGCGGCATGGGCACGATCACGATCATGCACACGACGGCCATCATCACGATCATGCGCATGATCACGATCACCACCATGGTCACGACCATCACCACGGTTCGGGCGGCCACGGCCACGTGCCAGAAGGCGACGTGACTCTGGGCAGCCTGATCGCGCTGGGCGCCAGCGGCGGGCTGGTTCCCTGCCCTTCCGCCCTGGTGCTGCTCCTCAGCTCGATCGCCCTGGGCCGCGTGGCTTTGGGCCTGCTGTTACTGGTGGCATTCAGCGCCGGGTTAGCCATCGTGCTCATGGGGGTCGGGGTAATGGTGCTGTATGCCAAGCACTTGCTGCCGGATAGCCAGAAGACTGCCGCGCATCCCGCGTTCCGCATCATCCCGGTAGTCTCGGCGGCGCTGATCGTGTGCATAGGTTTATTGATGACGGGAGTCTCTCTGGGCTGGATACAACCCACGCGCCTGGCAGGGTGATGTCGTATGACGAAGTCGTGCCGGCTCGTTTGCTGACCATCGGCCAGCGGAGCCTAATGCCGACCAATTCAGCTTGTTCGACGAGATCGAGGCCCCATAAAATCTATTCCAGCGCAATGCACTGAGCCATCGCCGGAACACTGTCATCGCCGGTTGGTGCTCGAGTACCTGCGGGACAAATGGGGCGGCCTGACAATCACGCACCTCTCCGGCGAAATCGGCATCCCGGAAGATCGCACGACCTTTTTCACCATCAGCCCGGGCGAGCATCTTGAGGCATTTGTTATAAGTTAGTGGCTGCCGTGGTAATTATTCCGCCGGCATGGGATACTTACATTAGAGCATCAACATAGGAGGGACTCAACATGGCGGAATTCGAACCGGCTGTAGCTCTCACCTTACAGCATGAGGGCGGCTTCTATCATAACTCGGCAACCGGTGAGATCGTTAACCACGGCATCACGCTGGCTTTTGTACATAGTTCAGGTTATAGGCCCGATGCGGACGAGGACTATATCCGCAAGCTAAGTGTCGCAGAGGCTTCTCAAATCTATCGAACCCATTTCTGGGATCGCTATCATATCGGCTCTGTCAACGATCAAAGCCTGGCCAACAAAGTCTTCGATCTGACGGTGAACATGGGTCCAGGCGGACCGAATCATTCCGGCGCATTGACGCTGCTGCAATCCGCCGTCAACGCTTGCGGCGGCAAGTGCGCGGTGGATGGCGTACTGGGGCCAGCTTCCACCGGCCAGATCAATGCATGCGATCCTGCCGCGCTTTTCGGGCAGTACAAGCAACTGGTGGCGCAGCGGTACACCACGATCGCGGCCGCCAACACCAAGCTTGCCGCCGACCTTCCCGGATGGCTCGCGCGATTGAACGCCTAGTTACAGCACTTCCAGGATGAGACACTTCAGATAGTGGGTCTCCGGCACCGTCAACAGAATTGGGTGATCCCGACTTTGCGTGCGGCGTTCCAGCACGCGTAACTGCCGGCCGGCATCGAGCGACGCCTGGGCCACTAACTCGAGCAGCGCCGCTTCGCTGAGATGATGCGAGCAAGAGCAGGTCGCCAGCACTCCGCCCGGCCCCAGCAACCGTAGCGCACGCAGATTAATCTCTTTGTACCCGCGCACGGCGCCCTCCAGGTTGCGGCGCGACTTGGCGAAGGCCGGCGGGTCCAGGATGACCGTCGAGAATTGGCGCCGGGCGGACGAATAGGCCGCCAGGAGTTCGAAGACATCCGCCTCCCGGAACTCCACATTGCGGATGCCGTTGAGCGCGGCATTGCGCGCGGCGGCGGCCAGGGCGGCGGCGGAGCTATCCACGGCTTCCACGGATTCGCAGGCCGAGGCCAGATGCAGCGCGAAGCCGCCGGTCGAAGTGAAGCAATCGAGAGCCTTGCCGCGCGCGTAGCGGGCCGTGGCGACGTAGTTCTCGCGCTGGTCCAGAAAGATCCCGGTCTTCTGGCCGCGCAGCAGATCTGCCTGCAGGCGCAGACCATTCATGCAAATCTCGACGGTGTCCGGCACCTCGCCGTGCACCACGGCGGATTCGAGCGGCAGAGCTTCCTTTGCCCGTACGGGCGCGTCGTTCCGCGCCACGATTCCGCGGGGCGCGAACAGATCCACCAGGCTCGACACAATCCAGTCGCGCGCGCGGTCCATACCTTGATTGAGAGTCTGCAACACCAGGAAATCCGCGTAGCGGTCCACGACCAGGGCGGGCAGCAGGTCGCCTTCGCCATGCACCACGCGATACGCATCCGCGCCGGAAACCACCCGCCGCCGATGCTCCTCGGCGGCTGCGAGTCGCACGGCGAAGAAGTCCCGGTTGATGTCTTCCACGCGGCGCGACAGCAGCCGCAAGGCGATCTGGGACGAAGCGCTGAAGTGCGCGGTGCCCAACGGATGGCCGGTGGGACCGATCACTTTGACGGCGTCGCCCGGCTCAGCGCCGCCGGTATCGAGGACGTCGCTCGCAAAAATCCAGGGATGTCCCGAAGCGACGCGGTCGGCCGCCTTCCTGTTGACCTTGGCTTCGCGCATGCCGGCGCTACTGGCTTTGCTGCAACTCGCCGGGAGTGGGGATAGTCTTGCTGTCCCATCCGCCGCCCAGGGCCTGGATAAGGAGCACGCTCGAAACCATGCGCCGGGCGAGCAGGTCCACCGCGGTACGTTCGGCTGCCAGGGCCGCGGCCTGCGCGATGATGACTTGCAGGTAATTGATGGTTCCCGCTTTGTACTGAGCGGTGGAGATGGTGAGGGACTCTTCGGCGGCCTTCACGGCTTGATCGACCGCTACGGACTCGTCAGCCAGGATCTTAAGCGCCGCCAGATCGTCCTCCACCTGCTGGAAGGCCGTGAGCACGGTCTCGCGGTAAGTCGCCACGCTGGCATCGAACAGCGCTTCGGCCTGCTTCACCTGGGCACGCCGCTTGCCGCCTTCAAAGACTGTCTCGGAGAGTGCCGAGCTCAGCGAAAAGAACCGGCTGGGCCACAGGAACCCCTTGGTGAATTGCCCGCTGAAACCCGCCGAACCGCTCAGGTCGAGCGTGGGGTAGTAGGCGGCCACCGCGATGCCGATCTGCTCCTGAACGGACGCCATCTGCCGCTCGGCGGAAGCAATGTCCGGACGGCGCTCCAGCAGCGCGGACGGCAGAGCCACGGGGACCACCGGCGGCGGCGTCTTCAACAGCCCGGCAGAAAGCGTCAGGGCGGCCGGCGGCTTGCCCGTCAGGATGGCGATAGCATGTTCGAATTGCGCCCGCGCCACTCCCAAGTCGATCAACTGCGCGCGGGTGGTGTCGAGCTGTGTTTGGGCCTGCGCGACATCGGCGCCCGAAGCGACTCCCGCCTTATACCGGTTCTTGGTCAACGTCAGATAGTCGTCGTACGACTTCACCGTCCGCTCTAATAAGTCGACGTCGCCGTCGGTGCCCCGCAGCTCGAAGTAATCCTGCGCCAACTCCGACTGATAGGAGAGCCGGGCATTCTCGAGCAGCGCGAAGTCAGACTGCGCGGTGGCCTCACTCGCCCGCACGCCGCGGCGCACGGAGCCCCATATATCCACCGGCCACGAAGCGCTGGCCGGCAGGCTATAAGTGGTAATCACGTTGGATCCGCCGGTGATGGGCCCGCTGCCGCCGGCCGCGAAGCCGGCTCCGGCGCTGCGGGAGACTCCCAACGTGGGTCCTGCTGTGACTGTAGGAAACAGATTGGCGCGGGCGATGCGGATGGCGTACCGGGCCGCGCGGAAATTGGCTTCCGCCTCGGCCACATTCTGGTTCGAGATGCTGACCTGTTCCTCGAGCGCGTTGAGCTGCGGATCGTTATAGACTTCCCACCATTTGCCGCGGATGACGCCATCATTAGGCTGCGCTTCCTTCCACCCGTCGGGCAAGGGCTCCTTGAAGGCCGCCGATACGGGCGCCGCGGGACGCTTGTAATTCGGACCCACCATGCAGGCACTAGCCGCCAGCATCAGGCCGGCAACGGAAATGATCAGAAAGTGTCGCATCAGATTTCAGATCCCAGCGGCGCGGTTTGGGGCGGTTCCTTGTGCCGTACCCGGTACCACCAGTGTTGCAGCCGGTCGAAGTAAAGATAGACTACCGGGGTCGTGTAGAGGGTCAATAACTGGCTCACCAGCAGTCCGCCGATAATCGTGATCCCCAATGGACGCCGCAACTCCGATCCGGTGCCTGTTCCCAGCGCAAGGGGCAGAGCTCCCAGCGCCGCCGCCATGCTGGTCATCATGATGGGGCGGAAGCGCAGCAGGCACGCTTCGAAAATCGAGTCGCGGGAATTCTTGCCTTCAATCCGCTCGGCGGCCAGCGCGAAGTCGATCATCATAATCGCGTTCTTCTTCACGATGCCGATCAGCAGAATGATACCGATCATGGCAATGATGCTGAGGTCGGTGTGCGTGAGCAACAACGCCAGCAGCGCTCCCACGCCCGCCGAAGGCAGCGTGGAAATGATCGTGATGGGATGAACATAGCTTTCGTATAGAATTCCCAACACGATGTAGACCGCCGCCAGAGCCGTCACGATCAAGATGCCCTCGTTGCCCAGGGATTGCTGGTAGGCCTGCGCGGTGCCCGCAAATCCGGTTTGAATCGTGCGCGGCAGGCCAATCTTATCGGCGGCGCTGAGGATCGCCTGCACGGCGTCTCCTAGAGCCACCCCCGGCTGCAGGTTGAAGGAAATGGTCACCGCCGGGCCGAGCCCCTGATGGTTGACCGACAACGGCGCGGTGGTCGGGCCGAGACTTGCGAAAGCGTTCAACGGAACCTGTTGTCCGGAGGGCGTCCGCACATAGACCTGTCTCAAAAACTGCGGGTCCTGCCAGAATTGCGGGGCCGCCTCCATGATCACGTGATACTGATTCAACGTGCTGTACATGGTGGACACTTGCCGCTGTCCGAAAGCGTCGTAAAGCGTGTTATCGATAAGTTGGGACGAGATGCCGAACCGCGCCGCCGTCGTCCGGTCATACTGCACCATGGACTGCAAGCCGCGATTCTGCTGATCGCTGCTCACGTCGGCGACGACGGGAATGGTCCGCAACTCTTGCAGCATCTTCGGAGCGTAGTCCGTAAGGTCCTGCAAGTTATCGCCGCGCATGGTGAATTGGTAAAGGGCGTTGCTCATCCGACCGCCTACGCGCAGATCCTGGGCCGCCTGCAGGTAGAGGGTAGCGCCCGGTATCCTGCCCAGCTTCGGCCGCAACCGCGCAATCACCTGATCTACCCCGACCTTCCTTACCTCCAGCGGTTTCAGATTGACGAACATGCGCGCCGTATTGGACGTACCCCCGCCGGTGAATCCATTCACCGTTTCGATCGCCGGATCCGAATCCACGATGCCAACCATCTTCTGCAGGATCACGTTCATCGCCTGGAACGAGGTGTCCTGATCGCCCTGAATCGCTCCCATCATGCGCCCGTTGTCCTGCATCGGGAAAAACCCCTTCGACACATAGATGAAGAGATAGGCGTTCAAGGCGATTGTCCCCAGCAGGATCGCCAGCGTAAGCGGCGCGGCGCGCAGCGCGGCGGAGAGCGTGGTCCCGTACAAATTGACGCTTGCGCGGAACGCCCGTTCAGTTATGTTGTATAACCAGCCGTGCTCCCGGTGCTCCTTCAAAA
>DATGGM010000213.1:0-23757 GCA_035308525.1 Bryobacteraceae bacterium | reverse complement strand
AAGCGCACGGTGGCGGCGCTGCACGGCGAGTTCTTCGCCGAGTTGGACGCCGAGGTCTTCGATGCCTGAACGGAAGCTGGCCATCATCGGCTACGGCAAGATGGGCCGGCTGATCGAACAGTTCGCGCCCGAGTACAATTTCGCGGTGGCGCTCAAACTCGACGAATTCAACAACGCCGCCTTCGAGGGTGTGACGCCGGAGAACTTCCGCGGCATCGACGTGGCTGTGGACTTCTCCATTCCCGCCGCCGTCATCGGGAATGTGGAGCGGATCGCGGCCCTGGGCGTCAACATCGTGCTTGGCACCACCGGGTGGCTCGGCGAGATGGATCGCGTGAAGGCCGCCGCCGGGCGCCATGCGATCGGCGTGGTGTGGAGCCCCAACTATTCGATCGGGGTGAACGTTTTCTTTCGCCTGGTTTCCGAAGCCGCGCGCCTGCTGGCGGCCGAGCCATCCTACGGCGCGTGGGCCTGGGAAATCCACCACGCGGCCAAGAAGGATTCGCCGTCGGGCACCCTGTTGAAGCTGGTGGACGAAATGCAGCGGGCCGGCTACCGGCGCCCGATTGACACCAGCGCCAGCCGTGCCGGCGCGCATCCCGGCACGCATGAAATCGGATTCGATTCACCGGGCGACACCGTCACGCTGCGGCACACCGCGCGCAGCCGCGAAGGTTTTGCCCGCGGAGCGCTGAAGGCCGCGCAGTGGATCGCAGGCAAAAAGGGTTTTCATGAGTTCAGCGAGGTACTTTTCCAATGAGCACCCATCACCCCTTCACCGGTTGCGGAACCGCGCTGGTAACCCCCTTCCGCGCCGATCAATCGCTCGATGAGCCCACCCTGCGCCGGCTGGTGCGCCGCCAGATCGACGCCGGGATCAACTTCCTGGTGCCCTGCGGCACCACGGGCGAAAGCCCCACGCTCACGCGTGAGGAACACCTGCGCGTGATCGCCATCACGCTCGAAGAAGCCGGACACCGTGTCCCGGTGGTGGGCGGCGCGGGCGGCTACAACACCCGCGAGGTCGTCGAATTGGCGCGCGAGCTCGAACAAATGGGCGTGGACGGCATCCTTTCCGTAACGCCTTATTACAACAAGCCCACTCAGGAAGGCCTCTACCAGCACTATCGGACGATCGCCGAATCCATTAACCTGCCCATCATTGTCTACAGCGTGCAGGGCCGCACCGGCGTGAATGTGGAGCCGGCCACGCTGGCGCGCCTGGCTGCCATCCCCAACATCATCGGCGTGAAGGAGGCTTCCGGCAACATCACCCAGATGGCCAACGTGATCCACCAGGTTCCGCCGGAGTTCACGGTACTCTCTGGAGATGACGCCATCACACTGCCGTTGATCGCGTTGGGCGGACGCGGTCTCGTCTCGGTAGTGTCGAACCAGATTCCCGCGGAGATGACCCAGCTGGTGGCCCACTGCCTGGCGGGCGATTTCGCCGGCGCCCGCGCCTTGCAGCGCAAGTATCTCCCGCTGATGGAGGTCAACTTCATCGAATCGAACCCGATTCCGGTCAAGGCCGGCATGGCCCTGATGGGCCTGCTCGAGCCGGTCTACCGCCTGCCGATGGTGCCGCCCAGTCCCGAGCATCTCGCCCGCATCGAAAAAGTATTGCAAGCCGCCGGCTTGGGGAGTGTAACCGTTGCAGGCTGACATCGAACAACTCTTCGAACAGCCCCCGGCCAGTTATCGGGAAGAGCACTTCCGGCTGTTCCAGCAGTTCAAGGACGCGCTGAACTTTGGCCTGATTCGCGCCGCGCAGCCGGACCCCTCTACACCGCTCGGCTGGCGCGTGAACGGCTGGGTGAAGAAGGGCATCCTGCTGGGATTCCGCATGGGCTTCGTGGTGGATATGTCGATCGACGCCGAACGGCAGCCGTTTTTCGATAAATCCACCTTTCCCGTGAAAAAGCTTACGCCGCAGAGCGGCGTGCGCATCGTCCCCGGCGGATCCAGCATCCGCGACGGAGTCTACATCGGAAAGGGCGTCACCTGCATGCCTCCCATGTACATCAACGTGGGTGCGTTTGTGGATGACGGCACCATGGTGGATTCGCACGCCCTGGTGGGAAGCTGCGCGCAGATCGGAAAGAACTGCCACATCTCGGCGGCATCCCAAATCGGCGGCGTGCTGGAGCCGGTGGGCGCGCTGCCCGTGATTGTCGAAGACGAGGTGCTGGTGGGCGGCAACTGCGGCGTCTATGAAGGCGCCGTGGTGAGGAAGCGCGCGGTGCTGGGAACAGGCACCATCCTCAACCGCTCGACGCCGGTCTATGATTTGGTGCGGGGCAAAGTCTACAAGGCCGGCGATGACCAGCCGCTCATCATCCCCGAAGAAGCTGTTCTGGTGGCCGGCTCGCGCGCCATCACCAGCGGCCCCGGAAAGGACTGGGGCCTCTCCGTGTATACGCCGGTAATCGTCAAGTATCGCGATAGCCGGACCGACACCAAAATCCAACTGGAAGATTTACTCAGGTAGCTAGCCCGCAAAGGCGCGGGGAGCCCCGTCTTGCATGTGTTCCTCAAAGCGCAAAGGGGCGCGTTTTGCCGCGCCGCCATAAAAGCCAGGAACTCCTCAGATTCAAGCGGCGCGGGTCGCCCCGTCTTGCGCGGGTTCCTCAAGACGGCTGGTACACGCAGCGCGGATCTTCTGCCAGGTAATTCCCCGTGAGCGCATAAGCTCGCGAGCGCGACCCGCCGCACACCTTCTGGTATTCGCAGATGCCGCACTTGCCTTCCCGCTGGCCCACATCGCGCAAGGAGCGGAACAGGGAGGAATTCTGGTAAACGTCCGTCAGCGAATCGCGCAGCACGTTGCCCGCGGTGATGGGCAGGAAGCCGCTGGGAAAGATCTCGCCGGTGTGCGACACAAACACAAATCCCTTCCCGTCGCTGACGCCCGCGGTCCGAAACATCACCGCGCCGGCCTTCTCGTTTTCCGGCGCGGAGCGATGCTCGGCCTTCATGCGCTGCGCCACGTAACGGCGATAATGCATGGCTTCGGTGGTCTTGATGGCGAACGGCGCGGTCTTCGACAACTCGTACATGTAGTCGAACACCTGTTCGTATTCTTCGGCCGCCAGATCGTCGTTTTCGAGCGCGCGCCCGGTCACGATGAGGAAGAACAGGCTCCACATCTTGGTGGCGACATCCTCCGCGATGCGGGCCATCTCCGGAAGGCGCGGCAGATTGCGCCGGGTCACGGTGGTCTGAAGCTGCGTCTCCAGTCCGATCTTCTTGGCGTGATTGAGCGCCAGCATGGCGCGGTCGAAGGTGCCCGGGATGCCGCGGAAATCGTCGTGCGACTGCCCGTCTGGCCCGTCCAGGCTGATCGCCATGCGCGAGACGCCATAGTGCCGGAAGCGGTCGATGGCGTCCTCGGTCAGCAGCGGCGTGGCGCTGGGCGTGACGTTGGTGCGCAGCCCGATCTCGACGCTGTGCCGTATGAGTTCGTATAGGTCGGGGCGTTTCAAAGGATCGCCGCCCGTGAAGACCATGAGCGGATTGCCGAACGATTTGATCTGATCGAGCAGTTCGAAGCCCTGCGCGGTGCTGAGCTCTTGCGGATGGCGGCTCGACTGGGCGGATGCGCGGCAGTGCACGCATGCCAGGTCGCAGGCCTGGGTTACTTCCCAAATCACCAGCATGGGTGCCTGGTCAAAATTCATCGGGTCTCCTCCTCCCAGCGGGATGCAACTGGTCTGCAATTGCGCCGCCACAGCTTAGTTGTTGGATTGAAACGGCTTGGAAGAAGAGAATGCCGGAGAGGTGGGTGAAATCACCCAGAGAAGGGTAAGGGGCGGACATGAGCGCGGCGGCCGGCGATCCCTGCGCGCCGCGCTCAACGCTTCTCAGACTACGGATAGCTGATCGCGCACTTCTCGCCGGCAACACCGCCTGTGCCGCCGGGGCCGATCCAGTTCTCCTGGATCAGATAATTGGCGCCGCCCAGAGTAATGTTGAAATCCGAGCCGTTGCCAACCGGGGTGACTGTCCCGTACTTGTATGCGCACTTGTCGCCGTTCTCGTAGCCGTTGGAGAAGAACCAGGCATTGAGGTTCGGATCGGAAGTGGCTTCCTCGGATTCGTGGGCGATAACCGAAATCATGGCGTCCACGCCGGGATCGTTGTTGGGGCTATGGCTGAGGTTGTTGGCATCCCCCTGGCAATCTGCCACCCCGCCAAAAGAGGTGCAATGCACCGGGTCGCCGACGAAGGTGTATTTGATATTCTTACCGGAAACCGTCATGTGGTTGTGGAATCCGCAGTATGCGCTGCAGAAGCCACTGGTTTCATTGACTTCGGGGCTGGCCAGGACGTGGTAGACGGCATTGGTGTCCAGCGGAAGATGACCACCGGTGATAGCGCTCGACACGACGGTCTGCAGAGTGGCGTCGCTGAGACTGCTTCCCTGCGAGCCGGTGTCGGTATACTCGCCGTGCAGGACCAGCGCATTGTTGATGGTAATGCCGCTTGTCGGCTCCTTATACGTGGTGAGAATGTTCCAGTATGCCGAACCGCCCAGGTTAGCTCCAAAATTGTGCATGATCGCGGGCCCGCCCGGATCCTTGGTCGCCCAATTGCCGTAGTAGATGAAGTAGAGATGCACGGGATGGCCGCTTACCGTGCCCAGAACCGGGCCGCCGTGGTAAATGATCCCGGTCGCGGCAGGGACGGCAGCAGCGTCGTGCGTGGTTCGGGTAATGCCAGTGGCTTGCTGTCCATTAGCCAACGTCATAGACGAGCACAGCAGCGCAGCGGTGCCCAATGCTTTCAGATTCATTCTAAGGATCCCCTCCTTCGGAGTATTCGCTCAACCCGAATCAGCCACGGCTATCTCTAGCCTCGCAACTTGTGTCCCTCTCCGGGCCTCTGCAATAGTAAGCCGTGAACGCCGGGAACGCAAGGACTATCGGTACCTTCACTCGTTAAATCCGGCTATCATTCCCGTCCCAGCATGCGCTCGGTCAGAGTGACTCGTCGGGGCGAGAACTGCGCGGCCGCGGCCTTCAGATAGGGCTGGTACTCGCGCACCCAGTACGCCAGGTAGCCAACACTGCGGATCTCCGTCATGGTGGCGCTATAGTGATCGAGCAGCACTCCGGAGAATACCTGACCTGTGCGCTGCGCTGCGCCCTTAGCGCATCGCGATAGCCACAACACGTTCTCCGGAATGCGGCTCACCGCCGACAGCGCCATCAGCGTGGAAACCTGAAACACCGGACGCCCTTGCGCCGCGGCGGTGGCTTTTAGATCTTCCCAGCTTCGTCGCAACATGTCGCCTGATGGCAGACGCGGCGTGGGGATTTTGGCCGCCGCGCGCCGCAGATCGGTCCACTCCTGCCGCAGACTGGCGACGTCCAACGGCGGCGTGTTGGCCGTTTCGGCCAGGCGGCCGGCGGTCCCTTCCAGGCCGTCCAGCAACTGATCGATGGTCTCGTACTCGGTGCCCGCCTTCAACAGCCCTTCTTCTTTCAAGCTCTGCGCAATCTCCCGGATCAGCTGCCTGCCGGTGCCCGAAAGATCGGCCAGCGCTGCCAGTACCCAAACCGGCGAAGCGCGGAACGTGAGCAGACCAATCAACTCGATGCCGTTGCCCGCAAATCGCCGCGCGGCGAAGCTGTCGGCCAATCTGCCATCCTGCGGATACGTGCCGTCCACCTGCCCCACATTCTCGATCAGGAAACGCAGGGTGTTGTCCACCAGCTCCGTGTAGAGGCGCGTGCGGCGCACCGCGCGCGGCAGCACTAC
Organism: Bryobacteraceae bacterium; assembly: GCA_035308525.1. Taxonomy (GTDB): domain Bacteria; phylum Acidobacteriota; class Terriglobia; order Bryobacterales; family Bryobacteraceae; genus Bog-159. The sequence continues at coordinate 17,994 of DATGGM010000213.1, read as the reverse complement.
TTCGCTTAATTCGCGCAACAGGCCGGCGCTCAGCGCACTCATGGACCGCACCACCCGCTCTGGCATGGAGAGCAGATACCCGGGGGACAGGCCCGCCGGACCGCCGTCACTCATCGCGTAGCGCCTCCAGCGGTTTCTGCCCCAATATGCGATAGCTCGCCAGCCATCCCGTGGCGATGGCCACCAGCGCGGTCAACCCGACGGAGAGCAGGTCCGCCGCCGGATTGAAGTGAAACTCCGCCTTCATCAGGCGCTTGACCACCAGCGCCGCAAACCCGGTAGCCAGCGCGCTGCCCAACAGCCCGGCAGCCGCGCCCAGCACCAGAAACTCGATGGAGAAGACCCCGGCCACACGTCGCCGGGTGGCGCCCAGCGTCTTCAGGATGACCACCTCGCGAATGCGCCCGAAGCGTGTGCCGGCCACACTGGATGCCAGAATGATGGCGCCGGCAACAATGGTGAACGCGGAAACGAACCGCACCACCAGCGAAATCTGGTCCACCACCTGCTGCACGATCTCGAGCACGTCCGCCATGTTGATCACAGTCACGGTGGGCATCTTCTGATACACCGCGCGCTGGATAGCCGGCACATCCCGCGGCTTCACCCGCATGCTGCCGTAATAGATGGCCGGCAGGCCGTCGAGACTCCCGGGGCTGAAGATGAACTCGAAGCGTGCGGTCATGCGCACGGAATCGGTGCGCTGGATGCAGGCCAGGCGCGACTCGAGCGTACGCCCCCAGGCGGTCCACTCGAGCGGCATGCCGGCCTTCAGATGAAGGATGCGGGCGGCCTCTTCCGATGCGCACACTTGCGGCACGGCCGGATGCCCTTCCCACCAGGCTCCGCTCACAATCTCGGTCTCGCGCGGCCGCGCCGGGGCGGTGGTGACCGATCGCGTACGCAGGAACCGGCGGCCCCACTCCTGTAAACCCATCTTCTCCACCGGCACGCCATTCACCGACGCCAGGCGCACCGCCACGGACGACAGAATCTCCGGCGCGGCTTCGACGCCTTTCTGCTGCTTCAATAAGTCCGACAACGCCGCGCGCTGCGCGCCCGGAATATCCAGCAGAAATACGTTCGGCATGCCCGGTGGCGCGTTCTGCATCATCTCCGCGATCATGGAATGCTGCACCAGGTAGACAGTCAGCGTGAACATCACGCCGGTGCCCAGCGTGACCAGCACGGTCTGCGCGTGATTGCCCGGCCGGTACAGATTGGCGATGCCTTGCCGCGCGGTGGCCGGCAGCCGCCGCCCGGGACCGCGCAGCAACAGCCGCAGGCCGCGCAGCAAGCACCAGGCGACCGCTGCGATCAGCAGCAGGCTCACCAGCAGCCCGCCCGCGAAATAGGCGCCCACACGCAGGGCATCGCGCAAATCGGTTCCGGCCAGCCAGGCGGCCATCAGGCCGATGCCCGCCAGGATAACGGCGGCGGTGGCCAGCGCCTGCCGCGAACGGCTCCAGCGCTTCAACCAATCGCCGCGCGCCTCGGCCATCTCGCGCCGGAAGATCAATGCAGGACGAATCTCGCGCATCGCCAGCAACGGCGGCAGCGTGAACAGCAGAGTCGTCAGGACGCCGGTGGCTAGGCCTTGCGCGGCCGGAACCAGATCCAGCCCCATCTGGGGCCGTACCGGAAAGAAGCGGCCGATCAGCGCCGGGAACACCCGCTGCACTACGGTGCCGAAAGCCACGCCCAAAACGCCGCCTGCCAGGCCCAGGGCCAGCGTCTGCGCCAGGTAGATGCGCAACACCTGCGCCGGCCGCGCGCCGATGCACTTCAGCACCGCGATGGTATCCATCTTCTGCTGCAGGTGCGCGTGCATGGCGGTGGCCACGCCCAGCGCGCCCACGATCAGCGCGATCAGGCTGATCAGGCTCAGGAAGGTGGTCGAACGGTCCAGGCCGCGCGTGATGATCGGATGTGTCTCGCGATAATCCGCAATCAGCCCCTCCGGGAACGTCTTTTTCAGAATGTTGCGCACCTGCTGCACGTCGGGTCCGCCGGGTGCGAGCAGAAACAGGAAGCGTTGCGCTGCGCGGCTGCCCAGGCTGATCAGGCCGGTGCGCTCCAGCCCGGCGCGGCTGATCATCACGCGCGGGCCCACGTTCAAGCTTCCCGTGAGGCGGTCCGGCTCCGACTCGAGGCGGCCTGCAATGCGAAACTCCTGCCCGCCCAGCCGCAGATTATCGCCGGGATGCGCCTGCAGGCGGATGAACAGATCCTCGGAGACCGCGGCCGACTGGCTATCCAGGACCGTGCGCAGCACGCCGGGCGGATCCAGTTTCACTTCGCCGTAGAAAGGATAAACCGCGGGGTCCACGGCTTTCACCGAAACCAGCACCGGATCGGGCTGGGCCGATGTATTGGCCATGGTGAGCGTCTCGGTGATCGAAGTGTTCCGGACGCCGCGCTTCACCAGGTCCAGCAGCACGGCGTCCTGTTGCGGGGTGTTGGTGGCGAACACCCGCACGGAGATATCCGCGGCCATCAGGGTGCGTGCCTGGCGCAGCAGCAGGTTGTGGAAGGCGCGGCTGAACGAGCGCACGCCGGTGAGCGCGCCCACACCCACCGCCACGGCCAGAATCACGAAGAGGAACTTGGCGGGCGACGAGCGCCCGTCGCGCCACGCAATTTTCAGGGTGGCGGGATTCTTATTCATACGATACGGCCATCGCGCAGCAGAATGCGGCGATCGGCATTGGCCGATAGAGCATCATCGTGCGTCACCAGCACCAGCGTGGTGCCTTCCTGGCGGTTGAGCGTAAGCAGCAGGTCCAGCACCAGCCGGCCGTTCTCCGAATCCAGGTTGCCGGTAGGCTCATCGGCCATCAGGATCGGTGGACGCAGCATGAACGCGCGCGCCAGCGCCACGCGCTGCTGCTCGCCGCCCGAAAGCTGAATGGGAAAATGATCGCGCCGGTCCGCCAGCCCCACGCGCTCCAATAGCTCGCGCGCCCTCGCCGGGCCGCCACCCGCGCCATTGCCCGCCAGTTCCATGGGCAGGAGCACGTTCTCCTCGGCGGTGAGCGTGGAAATCAGGTGATACGACTGAAAGACGAACCCAATCTTGCGGCCGCGCACCACGGCCAGCGCGTCCTCACGGAGTCCCGTGATCTCTTCGCCATCCAGGAAAATAGTGCCCGTGGTAGGTGTGTCGAGCCCGGCCAGCAGCCCCAGCAGGGTGCTTTTACCGCTGCCCGACGGACCCATAATGGCCGCGAACTGCCCGCGCGGTACCTCCAGATCGATGCCTTTCAGAATATCGACGCGGTGCGTTCCCGTGTCGATGGTTTTGGTGAGGCCGTTTGCCCGAATCATTGCGAGGCAGTCTACGTTTTATTATGGCATTCAGATGCGTATCGCCGTCCTGTTGAGCGCGATTGTGGTACTGTGCGCTTGCGGCAGCTCCCCGAACCGCGCGCCCCAGCCCGCCGCGAGCACTCCTCGCGAGAGCGCCCCTGCCGCCCAACCCGCATCCGACAGCCGTCCGGTGATTGTGGCCTTTGGCGACAGCCTCACCGCCGGATTCGGCGCGGATCCCGGGAAGAGCTATCCGGATTTCCTGCAGCAGGAGCTGGACCGCCGCGGCCACGGCTATCGCGTCGCGAACGCCGGCATCAGCGGCGAGACTACCAGCGATGCGCTGGCGCGCCTGAGCACCGTCACGGCTCTCAAGCCCGCCGTGGTGATCGTCGAATTCGGGGGCAATGATGGGCTGCGCGGCTTGCCGGTGACCACCACGCGGGCAAACCTTGACCAGATCATCGCGGCGCTGAAGGCATCCGGCGCGCAGGTGCTGCTGGCCGGCATGACCCTCCCGCCGAATTATGGTCCCGAATACATTGCCGCGTTCCAGAAGGTCTATAAAGATCTGGCGGCGAAATACAAGGTCGCGCTCATCCCGTTTCTTCTGGAAGGTGTAGCCGGCACCAGCCGCATGCAGCGCGACGGACTGCATCCCACCGCGGACGGCAACCGCCTGGTGGCCGGCACGGTGATGCGTTACCTTGCGCCCCTGCTTAGTGGACGGCATGCCGCGCATGGTGCTTAAGATTGGAACATGCGCACTATTCGAAGGTCCGCCTTCCTGGCTTTCGCGCTGACCGCCGTCCTGGCCGCGGCCGGCCAGCGCTTCGTGCATACGCAAGGCGCCCGCATCGTGGCGCCCGATGGCGAAAAACTACGCCTGCGGGGAATCAACCTGGGTAACTGGCTGGTGCCCGAAGGCTACATGTGGCGCTTCGACAAAGGCCCGGCTTCGTTTCGTGAAATTTCGGCGCTGCTTAACGATCTGATCGGTCCGGCCGACGCCGCGCGCTTCTGGAAACAGTACCGCGACAACTACATCACCGAAGCCGATATCTGTTTCCTTCACGACGCCGGCTTCAACTCCGTCCGTATTCCATTCCACTACAAACTCATCGAGGACGGCGCGGGGTTTCCGCTGTTGGACCGGGTGATCGGCTGGTGCCGCCAGGCGCACATCTGGGTGATCCTCGACATGCACTGCGCGCCCGGCGGGCAGACCGGAACCAATATCGACGATAGCTGGGATTATCCGTGGATCTTCGAGAGCGAAGACCAACAGCAGCTCGCGGTGGGGCTCTGGCGCAGCATTGCCCAGCGCTACGCCGATGAGCCTGCCGTGCTCGGGTATGACTTGCTCAACGAACCCATCCCGCCGCCCGTGTCGCGTTTGAATCCGCGCCTGGAGCCGCTCTACAAGCGCATCACCGCGGCCATCCGCGACGTGGATAGGAATCATGCCGTGATCCTGGGCGGCGCGCAGTGGGACAGTAACTTCGACGTTTTCGGGCCGCCTATCGACCCCAACGCGATCTACACATTTCACAAATACTGGACCGCGCCCACCCAGGACGTAATCCAAAGCTATCTGGATTTCCGCGAGCGCTACCAGGTGCCTGTCTGGATGGGCGAATCGGGAGAGAATCAGGATGCCTGGATCGAGCAATTCCGCACCATGCTGGAGAAGAACGATGTAGGCTGGGCATTCTGGCCCTACAAGAAGATGGAGGCGGCTTCTTCGCCCGTGAGCTTTGCGCGGCCGGCCCACTGGGATGAGATCGTCACTTACGCGGCGCTGCCCGGCGGCACCGCCGCGGCCGAGGAAAAAATGAAGAAGCGCCCGCCGGACGGGCACACCCGGGAGGCTTTTGCGGAATTGCTGGAGAAGATCAAACTGGAGAATTGCAGGGTGAATGAGCGGTACCTGAAGGCGCTGGATACCCCGCCCGGTTCCCGCTCATCCTGTAAAAGCAGATGACCTTCCCTCGCGTTACGGCCGCTTGAATCGCATTTGCCGCTGGACCAGCCTGCGGGCGGCATCCGAGACAACTACTCGCGGCGGATTGCTCTCGACGCCATCCGCGGCCCCACCGGGGGTGGCCATGTAGGCGTGCGGCTGGCCGGTGCTTGTGTCGATGGCCAGGCCTATGATTACCCGGCTGTGATTGATGGAACACCCCGTCAACAGATACAGTGGGGAGCCGGCCGGAATGAGCGTATTCAAATCGGTCATGGTGCCGCTCCGCCACAGGAACGCGCGCGGGTTAAAGCTCGAGTCCAGTGACACGCCCACCACTTCGCCCCGATCGTTGAGGCCGTTCGCGGAGCTGGCAAAGTCGCCCGGCAGGGTGCCGAGATCCTGCATGCCGGTAGATTGGCTCCACAGGAAGGCATGAAAAGTCGTGTCGCCGGCCAGATCGGAACTGCCCACCGCCAGGCCCTCGTTATTGATCGCAAAGGCCATGTTATTGGCGGCGCTACCGCCCAGATTGCCCAGGTTGATCATCTTGCCTTCTTCCCAAAGAAGCGCGTGCACCGGCTGAAGATCTACCAGGGTGTTGGGATTGAACGCCGCGCAATCGCCCGACGCGCCAACGGCCTGACCGTTGTCGTTGATCCCCAGGGCAATTCCTTCCGGGTCCCCCGGGAATGTCGGGAGCTGGTGAGCCTGGCCGTTTTGCCAGGTGACGGGCTTGAACTCAAGCGCCTGCGGAGCCGGACAGGCTGAATCCTTCGTGTTATTCTCCGCGTACCCGACGGCCTGGCCCGAGCCGTTGATCTCGTTCGCGTAGCCGTTATGTCCTCCCAGGGTGGGGAGGTGCGTCATCTTGCCGGATTGCCATTGGAAAGGCAGACAGGTGAGGTGGGTGCGAAAGCCGCAGAAGTCTTCACCGTTCGGATCGGCCTTGGAAGTTTCGGCTTCGCCCACGATCTGTGCCCATTTGTTGGTCCCAAATGCGATACTGTTCGGTCCACCGAGACCCGGCGCGCCGACGTCCGCCATATGGCCGTTGAACCAGAGGATCGCATTCTGTGAACCGTCGGGCAGGGCCGCCGAGCCCACCACCAGGCCGTTGTCCGTAAGGTAGAGCGGCTGGCTGAAAGTTCCACCCTGCAATGTGCCCAGGTCCGTAACGGCATAGCGTGTGGACTGCGCGTTCGCCGCCAGCGTAGTGAATAGGGCGATGGCGGTGCTGTAAATCAAAATCTTGGTTCTCATATGTTCTCCTTGAACTGATGATTGAGGGAGCCTCCTTATTAGCCCCCTCATTGGAATTAGGCGCAAACGGCGGCGCGGACCTATCATGGGCCGCGCAAAAATCGCGTGATGGCATCGGCGGTATAATCTCAGGCGTGCGCCAGACGGGGGCACATACCGGCGATGTGAGCGGGCTCCTGCGCGCCTGGAGCGGCGGAGACGGAAGCGCGCTCGAACAGCTTACGCCGGTCGTTTATGACGAGCTCCATCGCCTGGCGCGGCGCTATATGCAGCGCGAGCGCCCTGGCCACAGCCTGCAAGCTTCGGCCCTGGTGAACGAGGCCTACATGCGGCTGGTGGATTACCGGCGCATGCAATGGCAGAACCGCGCGCATTTCTTCGCGGTATCGGCCCAGTTGATGCGGCGCATCCTGGTGGAACACGCGCGGCGCCATAATCTGAAGCGGGGGGCTGGCGCGCCGCACGTCTCGCTCGAAGAGGCCGCGCTGATCGGCGGCGGACGTGCCGCGGACTTGGTGGCGTTGGATGACGCGATGAACGCGCTGGAGGCGCTGGATCGCCGCAAAGTACAGGTCGTTGAAATGCGCTTCTTCGGCGGATTGAGCGTGCAGGAGACCGCCGAAGTGCTGCAGGTATCGACCGTCACCGTCATGCGCGACTGGAACACCGCTAAGGCCTGGCTCTATCGCGAACTGACTGGCGGGGCTGCGAATGGACTCGGAACGGTGGAAGCAGGTCGATAGTCTCCTGCAGGCGGCGTTGGAGCTGCCCGCTCAAGAGCGCGCCGCGTTCCTGCGGCACGCCTGCGCGGGCGACCCGGCGCTGGAACGGGAAGTCCAGTCGCTGCTGGCCGCGCAGCAGGAGGCCGCCAGCTTCCTGGAGACGCCCGCGATGGACGTGGCCGCACAGGCACTGGCCAATAGCCGGGGCGCGGACCCCGCGTTCGGCGAGGATGCCCTGATCGGCCGGACCCTGGCGCATTACACAGTCATCCAAAGGCTGGGCAGCGGCGGCATGGGTGTGGTTTACAAGGCCGGGGATACCCGGCTGCACCGTTTTGTGGCCGTCAAATTCCTGTCCGAAGACCTGGCGCGCGATCCGCAGGCCCTGAACCGGTTCCGCCGCGAGGCCCGCGCCGCATCCAGCTTGAACCACCCGAACATCTGCACGATTCACGACATCGGCGAGCAGGATGGCCGCGCTTACTTCGTTATGGAGTATCTGGAAGGCGCCACCCTGAAGGAGCTCATCGCGCGCGGCCCCCTGGAGATGGACAAGGTGCTGGCTGTCGCGATCCAGATCGCCGATGCATTAGAGACCGCCCACAGCGCGGGTATCGTGCACCGCGACATCAAGCCGGCCAACATCTTTGTCGACCAGCGGGGCCGCGTCAAAGTGCTGGACTTCGGCTTGGCGCTGCTGGCCGCGCCGGGCGCTGAGCATACCGGCTTGAGCGGGCCGCTCACGGCGCCGGGCATGGCCGTGGGCACGGCCGGCTACATGTCGCCCGAGCAGGCGCTCGGCAAGCCCCTGGACTCGCGCGCCGACCTGTATTCCTGCGGTCTGGTGCTGCATGAAATGGCCGCGGGTACGGAGTTGGATCGCATTATCTCTAAATGTCTGGAGCACCATCGCGAGCGGCGCTACCAGCACGCTTCGGAGCTGCGGACCGATCTCGAGCGCCTGCGGCGCGCTGGCGCCGCCCGCCACTGGAAGGTGATGGCGCCCGCGGCGGCGGTGCTGGCGTGCCTGGTGGCGGCCTCCTTCTTCTTCTATTTTCATCGCACGGCCCGTCTTACCGCCAGGGACACCATTGTTCTCGCGGATTTCACAAACACCACGGGCGACACCGTGTTTGACGGAACCCTTCGCCAGGGACTGGCGGTGCAACTGGAACAGTCGCCGTTCCTCAGCCTGGCGTCCGAGCAGCGCATCCGCGGGGTGCTGCGCCTGATGGGACAGCCTCCGGACACGCGGCTGACGGCGGAGCTGGCGCGGGAAGTCTGCGAGCGGACGGGAAGCGCCGCCGTGTTGGATGGCTCCATTGCCGGCCTGGGGAGCCAGTACGTGCTGGGATTGCGCGCCAGGAATTGCCGCACGGGCGACGTCTTGTATGACGAACAGGCGCAGGCCGCGCGCAAGGAAGACGTCCTCGGCGCGCTCAGCCGGATGGCCGCCAGGTTCAGGAACCGCGCAGGCGAATCGCTGGCCATGGTGGAAGAGCACTCCACCCCGCTGGCCGAAATGACCACGCCGTCGCTGGAGGCCTTGCGAGCCTATACCGCGGGCTTAAACGCCCACGACACCTCGGGCGGAGCGGAGTCCGCGCGTCTCTTTGAGCGGGCGATTGAGATTGACCCTCAGTTCGCGATGGCGTATGCAAGGTTAGGACAGGCTCAAGGCTCACTGGGCGAATCCGATCTCGCCGCGGACAATATCACCAAAGCTTATCGCTTGCGGGATCGCGCCAGCGATCCGGAGAAGTTCTTTCTCGCGTTCTCATACGATTTCCGGGTGACCGGCGACCTGGAAAAGGCACAACAGACTTGTAAGTTGTGGGCGCAGACATATCCCCGCGAAATGAACGCCCACGCGTTCCTGTCGACTATTTACGAAATCACCGGTCAATACGAAGCGGCGATCGGCCAAGCCCAAAAAGCCATCGAACTCGATCCGGAATTCAACATTGCGTATGCGAATCTGGCTTACGCCTACCAAAATCTCGGCCGGCTGGCCGAAGCAGAGCGCAGCCTGCGGCAAGCCGACCAGCGCAAATTGAGATTCCCGGATTTTTTCATCATGCGATATGCCATCGCCTTCCTGAAAGGCGACCAGGCGGGAATGGATCGCGAAGTGGCGCTGGTCCAGAAAGGCTCCGGACCGGAAGACCGCATGGCCGATAACCAGGCCCTGACGCTGGCCTATTCCGGTCATCTGCAACAGGCAAGAAAGATGACCCGGATGGCGGTGACTCTGGCGCGGCAGGCATCGCGGCGGGAGAACGCCGCGCTGTTCCAGGCCGGGGCGGCGCTGCGGGAAGCCTTTTTCGGAAATGCTCCAGCGGCCAGAGAGAACGAGCTGGCGGCACTCGCGCTTTCCAGAGACCGGGAAGTGGAGTACGGCGCGGCGCTCGCGATGATCTTGTCCGGCGAGTCTTCCCGGTCTCAATTGCTGGCGATCGATCTGGAAAAACGATTCGGGGAGGATACCTCCGTGCGGTTCGCTTACTTGCCGGAACTGCGCGCGCTATTCGCGCTGAAACGCGGCGAGCCGTCCAAGGCTATCGAGCTGCTTGAACCTGCCGCTCTCTATGAGCTGGGGACGCCTCGCGCCACCATCCACGGATACTTCGGAGCGCTCTATCCGGCCTACGTGCGGGGGCTCGCCTACCTGGCTGCGCAAAAGAGCGCGGAAGCCGCGGCGGAGTTCCAAAAGGTTCTGGATCACCGCGGCATCGTGGTCAACGATCCGATCGGCGTCCTGGCGCGCTGGCAGCTTGGCAGAGCGTTCGTGGTGGCAAAAGATACCGCCAGGGCCAAGGCAGCCTACCAGGATTTCCTGACTCTGTGGAAAGACGCCGATCCCGACATCCCCATTTTGCGGCAGGCTAAGGCAGAGTATGGCCTGATTGCTGCGCCGCCTGAATAATCCCATTTTACCCGGTACGTCATTTTCAGAACGATTCAGCCCGTTTCAGCCCATCCTTCAGGACTTCCCCCGCCCCGTCGGGATACCGTATGCCTCGCATGACCAAAAACAAAGCCCTGGCCGCTCTCCGCGCTGCACTCCCGCGGCCCCTGCAAACTGGATGACCTGATTCTCGGCCTGCTGGTCCACATGGTCGTGGTCGGCCTCCCGATTTCCTATAGCGTCCGGCTGATTGGCGTCCATCCGCGCGCATCGGCGGTTGCCTTCTCCAGCCCAAAGCAGTAGAGCATCCCGCGCGTCCGGATATAAACCCGCCCATCCGCAATCGCCGGCGTGGCGAAGCAATCGTCGTTCAGTTGACCCACCGAAAGAATCTCCTGCTCCGGCCCCGCCTTCAGGATCGTGACCACGCCCGAATTGCCTACAAAGAAAATCTTCCCATCGGCCGCCACCGGCGAAGCGTAATACTTGTCAATCGCGCCCCGCAGCCGCCCCTGCTTGAACGCCTGCCCGTTCGCCGGATCGATGGTCGTCAGAATGCCCCCGTCGTTGATCATGTAAATCACCCCGCGATAGATCAGCATCGAAGGCAGTTGGGGTATCTTCTGTTGATACTTCCATCGCAGCGCCGTGGCCGTCACGTCGCCCGCGCCGCCCGCGCGCAACGCCAGCAGGCCGTTCTCCGCCGCCATCACCGCCTGGAACGATTTCCATTCCGCCGCGTCCAGCTTCCCGTCCTGGTTGACGTCCTCGAACGGAAAATACGCGCGCATCGGACCCTCGGGCAGCTCCGCCTGTTGCAGCGCACCATCCCGATTGCTGTCGTATTTAGCCAGTGCGTCCGCGAACGAAGGAATCTCGATATGCCTCCCCGGATCGTTGAACGGCGTATTGAAGCCGTTGATATAGACCGTGTCGCCGTCCACCACCGGTACGGACTTCATCTCCGAAGGCAGGCCGTTCACCCACCACATGCTATTGCCCGTCTCCAGATCGTAGACATCCATCCGGTACGAGCCGGGTGCAATCACCTGTATGCCGCCCCCCTGCGGCCGGTACACCGTCGGCGTGGAGTGCCCGCTCAGGGCCTCGGGCCGCGGTGTCTTCCACACCTGCTTGCCGTCCGCCTGCGAAAACGCGGCCGCGAACGAGTCGTGTGATTGGTCGCAGATCAAGACTACCTTGTCGCCCGCCAGAATCGGCGACACGCCCATGCCATACATGTTGTCGAACGGCCCCAGCCGCGTGCGCCAGCGATCCGCGCCGTCGAAGGTATAAGACAGCAGCCCGTAATCGGGGAAGAAGATGTAAACGTTGCGCCCGTCCGCCGCCGGCGTCGGCGATGCCGGGCTGTTCTGCGAGTCGAGCTTCTCCCGCCGGTCGCGCGGGGCCTCCCGCCGCCACAGGATCCTGCCGCTCCCTCGATCGAGCGCGATCGTCAGCAGCTTGTCCCCATCGAACGCCGTAACAAAAATATGATCGCCGCTGATCACCGGAGAGGAATGGCCCGGCGGCAGCGCCGTCTTCCACACCACGTGCTTATCCGGCGCGATGCTGTCCGGCAAGCCCGATGTCTCCGCCACCCCGCTGCCGTTCGGTCCCCGGAAGCGCGGCCAGTCCGCGGCGGATACCGCACCAGAGAGGGTTATTAAGACGAACGCCGATCGCAGCATCATTTCACTTATCATACTTCCCCACCGCCACGCGCATCCTGTCGCTCGCGAACCCCACCGGCCCCGCAAAAGCCGCGCGAATCGATTTCCGCACGGCGGCCTCCTGCCTTTCCACGTCCGGAGCAATATGGCTCAGCAACAAACTCTTCACCCCGCTATCGCGCGCGGCTTCGCCAATCTTCTTGGGTGGCGTATGCAGATCGTACAACTGCGATGGCGATCCCGGCGGGTCCAGCACCGCGCAGTTGAAAATCAGCAGATCCGCATCTCGCGCCAGTTGCACCAGGTTCGGCAGCGCGGATGCATCCATGTCTCCCGAGAAAACCACCGATACGCCGCGGAAAGAAATCCGGTAAGCCACCGACGGACAGTCGCCGTGATGCGTCGCAATCTCTTCCACCACCAGGCCGTCCTGATCCACGATCCTGCTGCGCGCCGAATCCGGACGAATCGCCAGGTCGCGCACCGCAAACGATTCCCGCGCGCCAAACGTCTTCTGATACGCAAACGCGCCGTCGCCCGCCACCAGCAAATCCACAAATCGCGAGGTCTTGGGGAACAGCCCCGCGCCGTCCGGGCCGAAAATCCGGTACGTGATCGGTCCATCGCTCGTCAGCGCCCGCGCATTGAAGAAAGCCGCCAGGTCCCCGCTGTGATCGATATGCAGATGAGTCAGCAGAACTACATCGGCATCTTCCAGATCCAGCCCCAGCTCTCCAATCCGCAGGAACGCGCCCGGCCCCGCATCCACCAGTATCCGCGGCTTCCCCTCCATCACCACGATGTAACTTGACCCGGCCCTCCCGAACGCCCGTGGCCCGCCCGACCCCAGCACCACCACTTCCATCGCCGGCTTTCGAGGACCGCCGCGCAGGCCCGCCGGGAACCACGCAGCCACAGCCAACACCAGCGCGATCGGCACCTTCATGGCGTTTTCACCAACCCGACATCTCCCAGACCGTTCAGCATGAACTGCACCGCGATGGCCGTCAGCATCAGGCCCATCAGGCGCGTCAGGATCCGAATTCCCGTCTCTCCCAGGTACTGCCGGACGCGGTCTGCCCCCGCCAGCACCCAATACGACACCAGCGAAACGGCCGCAACCGCCAGAAACACGGGAATCGCGTACCACCAGTCCGGCATCCCGCCGATGAGAACCATCACCGTGGAGATCGCGCCGGGACCCGCCAGCATCGGTACGCCCAGCGGTATGATTCCGACATCTTCCTTTCCAGCCCCTTCCGCGGCCTCCCCGGGCGTTTCCTTAGTCTGCGAGCGGCGCGCGCGCAGCATGTCCAGCCCGATCAGCAGCAGGATCACGCCCCCCGCGATTTTGAAGGCCGGCAGCGTGATCCCAAACAGCCGGAAGATCAGCTTGCCCGCCGCGGCGAAGCCGCTGAGTACCACCAGGCAAGTCCAGGCCGCGCGCTTCGCCATGTGCCTGCGCGACAGAACATCCTGCTCCCCGGTCATGGCCAGGAATGTGGGAATCGCCGCAATGGGATCCACCAGGAAGAATACGGACGTCGCCGCCACGAACGAGAACTGCACAAGGTCTGAGAGCCCGCTGGACATCCCGATTACTAACACTCTACCGCCTGGAGGTCGTGGAATGCGCGAGCGCGCTCGATCCACGCTAAGCGGCGCTGATCGCCCCCACTTTGCCGTCCCGAATGGCTTTGATATCCCGCATCGGAGGCTGGCCGAACAGACGGCTGTACTCCCGGCTGAACTGGCTTACGCTCTCATAACCGATTTCGTATGCCGCGCTGGTGGCATCAATCCCGTCCATCAGCATCCGTTGCCGCGCAGCCTGCAGCCTGAGCTGCTTCTGGTATTGCAGCGGGCTCATCGCCGTTAACGCACGGAACTGATGGTGCAGCGTCGACACTCCCATTCGCGCAATCGCCGCGAGCTCCTCCATGTGCAGCGGCTTGGTGTAGTTGGCCCTCAGCCAGGCGATCGCCCGTGCCGTGCTGTGGCTCAGATCGCCTCTCGTCGCGATGGCGCGCAGCCGCTCCCCCTGTGGAGTTCTGAGTAAGCGATAGACGATTTCACGCTGGATCAAGGCGCTGAGAAAAGGTATATCCTCGGCGGTATCGAGAAGCTCGATCAGCCGGACGCAGGCGCCCAGCAATCCGGCCGTCGACTTACCGACAGCCAATCCCCGCCGTTGCGAAGACGCTTCAGGCTCCGGCAGATCTTCCCGGCTCAGGACCTCCCGCACGGTCGGCATGTCCAGCCGCAGAAACATCGAAAGCAATGGCGTCTTTTCCGAAGCCTCGACGATTTGGCTTTCAACCGGCACGTCGATCGATGACAGAAGAAACGACGATCCATCGCACAGGTACTCCGTTCCTCCGAGGTTGATGAGCTTTCGCCCCTGCACGAAGACTGTGAGGCTTGGCTCGTATGTGGCCCGGTAGCAGGCGCTGGGGGCCGTACGGCGGTAAAGGACCAGGCCGGGTATGGCTGTCGGATGCTCTCCCGCAGTTTGCGCGCGCGCCGCGATCCTGCCGGCCAGCGCCGCCCGCATCTCAATCACCGCCGCCTTCGGATCTCCGGGATCTTCGGTGTGTTTCGCCATCTCCTCGAATTCCCTTCTTCCCCAGCGTATCGCGGAACTGGTCGATATGTGCATAAAATCCGATATCCAAACAGAATCAGGCAAAGAATAGGCAGGATCGGGGAAGCGCCCGGAGCACCCTCTCCGGTAGTTTGGAATTAAGAAGAACGGAGGCATGCATAGCTTTGTATACGAGGATGAGAAACAATGCAAAAACGGAAACTCGGAAAAAGTAATCTCGAAGTCACGGCTTTGGGGCTCGGCTGCATGGGAATGAGCTTCTCCTACGGCCCGCCCAAAGACAAGCAGGAAATGACCTCTATTCTGCGAGCCGCCGTGGAACGCGGCGTCACATTCTTCGACACCGCCGAAGTTTACGGCCCGTACTTGAACGAAGAGCTGGTGGGCGAAGCGCTATTCCCTTTCCGCGGGCAAGTCGTCATAGCCACCAAGTTCGCCTATGAGCTCAAACCCGATGGAAGTCCGGGCTGGGTCCGGCTCAATAGCCGTCCCGAGCATATCCAGCAGTCTGTCGAAGGCTCGCTCAAACGGCTCAGGGTTGATGCCATCGACCTCTACTATCAGCACCGTGTGGACCCCGAGGTTCCCATCGAAGACGTGGCGGGGGCCGTGAAGGACCTCATTCGGCAAGGCAAGGTCAAGCACTTCGGCATGTCCGAAGCAGCCGCCAAGACCATCCGCCGCGCCCACGCGGTTCAGCCGGTCACTGCTGTTCAAAGCGAATACTCGCTGTGGTACCGCGAACCGGAAAAGGAAGTGCTGCCGGCCCTCGAGGAACTTGGAATCGGATTCGTCCCCTACAGCCCGCTGGGTAAGGGTTTCCTGACCGGCACGATCGACCAAAACACCACGTTCGATAGCGCCGATTTCCGCGGCACCCTCCCGCGGTTTACAGCCGGCAACCGAAAAGCGAATCGGGCCCTGGTGGATTTGCTTCAGAACGCCGCCCAGCGGAAGAAGGCGACACTCGCACAAATCGCGCTGGCTTGGTTGCTGGCGCAGAAGCCATGGATCGTTCCCATCCCCGGTACGACCAGGTTGCATCGGCTCGAAGAAAACATCGGCGCCGCCGCACTCGAACTCACGCCCGGCGATCTCCGCGAAATTGAAAGCGCCGCCTCCAGCATCCCGGTGCAGGGCGCGCGCTACCCGGAACACATCGAGCGGATGAGCAATCGCTGATTCGAGAGGCGCTAAACGGAGATGAAACCATGGCCGCATGGCCGGAAGATGAACTGCGCAAGATTGCTGAAACCGACGACCATGCGCTCTACGTGCGCGCATACCACGGTCGGAGCTCTCGTTGGTGCCAGGCTGCGATACGCCGGAAGGCCGTCGCACTGGTTCACCGGCGCCGTGCGCATCGATCCGCGGTTTCAGGCGGGCGCGCGCCCCAATCAATCCCCCGAAATATCCTGATTAGTCCTGTCCTTCAACATCCCCGTAGCCACCAGCGAAACCACCGCGCACCCCAGCACAAACACCGCGATGGGCGTCGCCGAATGATACCTTCCCAGTAACGACGTCGCAATCAACGGCGCCGGCCCCCCCGCAATCACCGACGAAAGCTGATACCCCAGGGACGCCCCGCTATATCGCAGCCGCCCCGTGAACGACTCCGCAATCAACGCCGCCTGCGGCCCGTACATCATGTCGTGCGGCACCAGTGAAACCACGATCGCCACCGCCACCAGCGCCGGCACTTTGGTGTCCAGCATCGCGAAATAAGCGAATCCCAAAACCCCCGTCAGCGCGGCTCCCAGCATGTACACCCGCTTGCGCCCCATCACGTCCGACAAATGCCCGAAGTACGGAATCGAGACGAACGAGACCATCGCCGCGGCCAGCACCGCCATCAGCAGAAAGTCGCGCTTCAGGCCCAGCACGCCCGTGCCATACGCGAAGACGAACGCCGTGAACAGATAAAACGGCGCCTGTTCGGCCATGCGGCATAACGCCGTCAGGATGATCTCGCGCGGCTGCCTCCGGATCACTTCCAGCACCGGCGCCTTCTCGATCCGCCGCTCCGCCACCAGTTTCACGAACACCGGCGTCTCCTCGATCCCCAGCCGGATGTACAGCCCCACGGCCACCAGAATGATGCTCAGCAGGAAAGGCACCCGCCAGCCCCAGCTCAGGAACTGATCGCCCGAAAGCGCGCTCAACGCCAGCACCGCCAGGTTCGACAGAAACAGGCCCGCCGGCACACCGAATTGCGGCCACGACGCGATGAAGCCGCGATGCTTGTCCGTCTGCGCCCACTCCATCGACAGCAGCACCGAGCCGCCCCATTCGCCGCCTACCCCGATCCCCTGGATGAACCGCAGCACCGTCAGTATGATCCCACCCCAAATCCCGATCTGCTGATACCCCGGCACCAGCGCCACCAGGAATGTGGCGCTGCCCATCAACACCAGCGTCGCCACCAACGCCGCCTTTCTTCCTAGGCGGTCGCCGTAGTGCCCGAAGATCGCCGCCCCCACGGGCCTCGCCAGAAAGCCTACCGCGTAAACTCCGAACGCCTCCAGTGTGCCCACCAGTGGATCGGCCCGCGGAAAATACAGGCGCGCGAATACCAGCCCCGTCACCGTGCTGTACAGGAAAAAGTCGTACCACTCAATCGCCGTGCCGATCGTGCTGGCCAGCACTGCGCGTCGCAGTTGCCGTTTGCGTTCTGCGTCGCCGCTGCTCTCAGGTTCGGACCGCGCGGACATCTTGTCAGTCTACGTCGGTGGAAGACGCGGAGCAATCGCCGGACTGATGGAGTCGCCGCCGGCTCGTTACACGTAGCTTCTTCGCCCGGGGTCGAAGACGTGGGGATGCCGGTTCTTCCCGAACAAATCCAGAATGGCCCCGAAGCCCTGTTCCAGTTTCAGATCACATTCCGGCATGGAGAGCGGCACGACCCACAGAAAATGAACCGGATCTCCAGCCAGAATCAACTTCTCCGGAAGCGCCTGATCGCATTGCACGATAGTGGGCATGCATAGTAGTGCCTCCAGGATCTCGCTGCCCCAAAACGGAGCCGGAGGATCTCCGTTGGGTATGGTGTGGCCAAAGCTGAGCCAGGTTTTCTGATCGTGGGGAAAGCGCGCAACCCATCGCAGGGTTTCGATGTATTCCTGTTTCGGCTCCGCACAGTAGAAGATCAGCTCAACCCGGCGAGGTGCGTCTTTGCCGGCGGCTGGTGGGACGCGCATGCGAAGATCGCTCATCCCGCTGGTGACCAGGGCATAAACTTTACCCCGCGGGCTGGAACGTGCGTATGTGTGAACGTCTATGTGAGGAAGTAGCGGGATCGCTTCATGGAAAACGCTCTGCGCCTCGCCGAACAGGGCTTTGTAGACTCTTTCACGAGCCGCCGCGAACTGCAGCGATAATTCATCTCGAAGGCCAAGCTGCGGCCTGGCCCATTGGCTGCTCGTGTAGCGGTGAATGGTTGACCCGCCGGGCGATTGTTCGTCGGGCATGTACGCCTCCCTCATCGAGTCTAGCCTTCCGTGCCGCGGCGCCGTAACTATATAACGTTAACCACTCGGCGCTGGATTACT
>DATGGM010000212.1:0-12105 GCA_035308525.1 Bryobacteraceae bacterium | reverse complement strand
AATTGCTGGAACAGAATCGTGAGTACGGGTTCGATCCCGTACTGGAGTACTTCGACCTGTACATCCCGCAGGTGGCCGATGGAATGAATATCAGAGTGGGGCGCTTCATATCGGTGCCGGGCATCGAAGCCCAGTTGGCGCCCAATAACTATGTCTACACCCACTCGCTGCTGTATAGTATCGATCCTTTCACCGATACCGGGATTATCGGCACGGTAAAGCTGAACGACCGCTGGCTGGTGCAGTTAGGTCTCTCGGCGGGCCATGACGTGGCGCCCTGGACTCCGGATGCCAAGCCGTCGGCGACGGCCTGCGTCAGTTATACGTTTGACCACGGCAACGATAATGTCTACCCGTGCGCGAACGGGCTAAACGGCGGTCAGTACGCTTACAACAACCTGCAGATGTTCGACACCACGTGGTACCACAAGTTAAGCGAGTCATGGCACATGGCGACGGAGGCCTGGTACATGTATCAAAGAAATGTGCCCAGCGTTTCCGGCCCGATATTACCCGAGAAGGGCACGAACGGAGCGTTCTGTCCCGCAGGACAGGCGCGCTGCTTAGCCCCGGAGTGGGCGATGGTTAATTACGTGGAGAAACAGTTCTCGGCGGCCAATTACCTGTCGATCCGTACCGATTTCCTGGACGACATGAGGGGCCAGCGAACCGGCTACAAGACACGGTACGCCGAGGAAACTCTCATGTGGGGACATTGGGTGGGGAACACGGTTCTGTTGCGTCCGGAAGTGAGATTCGACCATGCTTTCGACGCGTTGTCGTACGATAAGGGGACGCGAAAGAGCCAGTTTCAGTTCGCGATGGACGCGATTTTGAAGTTTTGACGCCTGTTTCGGCGATTTGGAAGCGTGTCCTACACCAAGGGCAGGATCGACGAGGCGCTATGGAGACTAGAAAGGTCTGGCCGGATCATATTTCTACGTCAAACAGTTGGGCGAGGAGCAGATTTCCACTTGGGCCTGCCGCACGGCTGTGCTGCCGCGCTGGGACGATATAACTGCTATATTGACTGAGTACCACTCCATCAGGCAACCACCGGTCCAAACAATGAAAACCATCGCTATCGTTTTTCTCTCCCTGGGCATTTTCTGTTCGCATGCCTCGGCCGCGGCGGTCACGGCCACGTACACCAACAGCAACCAGAACGTCACGCTGACCGGACTCGGCGGCACGGGCGGCGTCGGCCAAAGCAGCGTCGAATGGGGCGCCTGCTCATTCGACGGCACCAACACGAACTGCATCGTCACAGCTCCCTACACCGGCGTGGGCGGCGGCGGAACCATAACCATCACCCTGAGCTATGGGGGCAACGGACCTTCACCTTTTTTGGCCAATTCCACCAGCCCCGGCAGCGATCTCATCACTTTCGGCATTTTGCCCGGCAATTCCGGCAAAATCGTGGTGAGCTTGCAGGAAAGCACGGGCGCCAACGTCACTTTTCTATCCGATAATTTCGTCTTCTTCTATTCCAGCGCCACCTGCACCGGGGTTCCCGCCGGGTCCTGCGCCGTCGGCCAAGTGGGCCTGACCCCGAATGCCACCATCTCGGGTCCGGTTCATGGCACGTTCGACGCAACACCCAATATCCTGGCCGCGATCTCCGCCAGCAGCTATGGAGGGTTCGCGGCGCTGGCGCCCAGCACCTGGGTGGAGGTCTACGGCACCAATCTGGCCAACGTCCTTTCTCAAACCTGGGGTAGCGCCGACTTCAACGGCAATAACGCGCCCACGGCCCTGGGCGGCACCACCATCACCATCGGCGGCCAGCCAGCCTTCGTCGATTTCGTCAGCCCCAATCAAGCAAATGCCCAGGTACCGTCGAATCTCAGTCCCGGACCGCAGCCGGTAGTGGTGAGCACTCCCGGCGGGACGAGCGTCGCCTACACCGTGACGGTGAACGCCACAGAGCCCGGCATGCTTGCGCCGGCCGTGTTCAAGCTGCCCGCGGGCCAATACATCGGCGCGCTTTTTCCCGATTATTCGACCTTCGTTCTTCCTCCGGGATCGGTCAACGGAGTGCAGTCGGCGCGCGCCAAGCCCGGAGACACGATCATTCTTTATGGCATCGGCTTCGGCCCGGTGACTCCCGACAATCCGGCCGGGATACTGGTGACCGCCGCCAACCAGATCACCGGGACGCTCCAGATATCCTTCGCGGGAACTCCCGCGACCGTCAACTATGACGGGCTGACCGGAGGTTTTATAGGTTTGTATCAGTTCAACGTGGTGGTGCCCAACGTGGCCGCCAACGACCTGACGCCGCTGACATTTTCCCTGAACGGGAACCCGGGTATACAGACCCTGCTGGTCGCTATCGGCAACTAATGGCCGGCAGCGGCGACACCGCCTGTCTTACTCCAAGGGCAGGGCGGACACGAAGACTTTTTCGGGGCGGTGAACTTCGACTTTCAGCTTTTCTCCCATGGATAGATTGCCGCCGATCGTCAGGGTGTAGTGCGAGCGCAGCACTTCGAAGATGGCCGGGCCGGGCAGGTCTTTGCCGCTCTTCTTCATGCTGCGCAGGTTGAAGGAAGCGCCGCCGGTCTCGCGCGCCAGGTTTTCCATCATCCACTTCTCAACTCCCAGCACATAGACCGGGAAGATGGAGACGCCATTCTTGCGCGCCAGCCGGATGACATCCTTCCCGGTGGTGCGGCTGTAGCCTTCCACGCCGGCGGTCAGCAGCAGAATTACGCGGCGGACGGTGCTTGACTGGAAGCCGCCGTCGATGGCCGCGTACAGCGCATCCACCACGTGAGGCGAGTTGCCATACTTTACCTGGGCGATGGCACGGCTCAGGAGCTGTTTGCTGGACGTGAAATCCTGGATCAGATCCGCCGAGGAGTGAAAGGCGACAACCGCCATCTGCTCCTTGGGCTGGAGCTGGGCGACCAGGTTCGCGGCTACAGGATGGACCATTTCGCCCACCAGGCTGGTGTCGAGCAGCATCATGATATCGAGGGTGGCCGGGGAGAATTCGGCGGCTTCCACGGGGCGCGGAGTTTTGTCGTCGAGCACGGAGAAATCCTCGGCTTTGAGGTTGGGCACCACGACCCCGGATTTGGGATCGATCACGGTGACCAGGATCTTGGAGGCGGCGGACAGGGTGGAGAGAGCCAGCAGGAAAGCGGCTAGCATGCGCATGAAATCAAGGATCGCACAGTTTTACAATTTGGCCCTTGACATCAGGCGAATAAAAAGCGAAACTACCGGGGTGGAGGAAACACGTATGATCCGTGAAGCCCTATTGCCCGAATTCGACCAGGAAATGGCCAACACGCGCAAGGTCCTGGAGCGCTGCCCGGAGGACAAGTACGGATGGAAACCGCACCCGAAATCGTTCGCCATGGGTGCGCTGGCCACCCATATCGTCAACATGGTGGGCTGGACCCCGGACACGATGCAGAAAGATTCTTTCGATATCGCTCCGCCCGGCGCGCCACCGTACAAGGAGGAGCCGCTGACGACGCAAAAGGATCTGCTGGCGCGCTTCGACAAAAATACGGCCGCGGCGCGGGCAGCCCTGGCGGCAGCCGGGGACGAGCAATTTGCGCAGCCCTGGTCGTTGCTCAGCGGCGGACAGACCTTGTTCACGATGCCTCGAATTGCCTGCATCCGGGGTTTCGTGATGAATCACTGCATCCACCATCGCGCGCAACTCACCGTGTATCTGCGGCTGAACGATGTGCCGGTGCCGGCGGTCTACGGTCCGTCAGCGGACGAGCAGTGGTAGGCTATTCACCCGGATGGTTTAACAGGCGAAGAAGATCTTCAGAAGCTGTCCGTAAGTATCAGGCGGAGAATGGGAGCACCTCCTCACGGTCCGGGTCGAAGCGGATGCGGCGCTTTTCGAGGTAAGCCTGATTGGCCAGCAGCGCGGCCTGCGCGGCGCGGTGTCCGATGTAGACATCGGCGTTGGGCAGCCGGCGCGAGCGGCAGCAATCCAGGAAATTGCGCACGTGCTGCCCGGTGATATCGCCGGGGATGCGCTGGATCACGGGCTCCGCGCCTTTTTCCGCCGCGCGGAACTCATAGCGGTTGCGGTTCACGTAGAGGCGACCGTTGGCGCCGAGGAAATGGATACCGTATTCGGGGCCGTTGCCCACGGCCAGCGAAGAGAAACTCACGGTGAAACCGCCGGGATATTCGTAGAGCGCGCTGATGGTATCGGGCGCGGTGCGTCCGTCGTGAAAATCGTTGTAGACGCCGCCGGCGGCGACCACGGAAAGCGGGGCATCGTGGTTCATGAACATGTGGACGACATCCAACCAGTGGGCGCCGAAGTCGGTGAGCTTGCCGCCGCCGAAATCCAAGAAGGCGCGGAAATCCAGGTATTGCGCGGGGTTCCAGTCGCGATATTTCACCGGCCCGAGATAGCGCACCCAATCGAGATTCGCGGGCTTCTGGGCGGGTTCGGTGGGAAGCGCCTGGGGGGGGCCGGCGTGCCACACGCAATCCACGTGGGAGATCTTGCCCAGCATGCCGGAGCGCACGAAGCGTTCACGGGCTTCCAGGTAAATCTCGCCGGAGCGCTGCTGCATGCCCACCTGGCAGACGCGATTATTGACGCGGGCGGCGCGCACGATATCGGGACCGTCCTGGCGCAGGCGGGTGAGCGGCTTTTCGACATAGACGTCCTTGCCGGCGTTCAGCGCGTCGACGGCGATGGCTTTATGCCAATGATCCGGGGTGGCGATGAGCACAGCGTCCAGACCTTGCGACTCCAGGAGGCGGCGATGGTCGCCAAACGCCTGGGCGCCGGCGGCCTGCGCGACACCCTGGCCGGTGCGATCGCCATAGATGTCGCACACGGCGCGCAGGTCGACGCCGCCGGACTTCTGGAAGAACGAGGCGACGTACAGGCCGCGTTCGCCGCACCCGACGAGACCGAGTTGTATGCGATCGTTGGCGCCCAGAACGCGGGCGTAGGAGACGGCCGTCAAGGCGGCGGCTTTGATTCCCTCGCGGCGGGTAAGCATGGCTGAATTCATGATAGCGCCGTGCGATAGAATCGCCGCATGGCGCAGGCGATGACGGCGGATTTATCGCGCAGCGAGGCGCGCCGGGTGGTGCTGGCGGCGCAGGGATTCGATCGTCCGCGGCCCAAGCGCCCGGCTGGGGCGCGGGAGATCGCGCGCACTATCCGGCAACTCGGCCTGCTGCAGATAGACTTTGTCAACGTACTGGCGCCGGCGCACTACCAGGTGCCTTTCTCGCGGCTGGGGCCGTACCGGCGCGGGCACCTCGACGATCTGATCTACCGGAGACGCGAGTTCACGGAGCAATGGGCGCGCGAGGCATCCATCGTGCCCATGGAGACATGGCCGCTGCTGCGGCATCGCATGGAGCACCACAGGGCGCGGCCGTGGGGCTTCGATGAGATTCTGGAGAAGCATCCAGGCTATGCGGATTGGGTGCTGGAGCAGGTGCGCGCACGGGGTCCGCTGCTGGCCGAAGACCTGCCCGAGGGGGTCGGCAAGATCCGGCGCCTTGAGGGATGGCACAGCTCCGTACCCCGGGCGGCGCTGGAAGCCCACTTTGGCCGCGGTTTGCTGGCTATCGCGGACCGGCGGCCGAACTTCGCGCGGACCTACGACCTGGCCGAGCGTGTTATACCCGCCGAGCATCACGGGCGGCGGGTGGAGCGCGAAGAGGCGCAGCGGGAACTGCTGCGAATGGCGGCGCGGGCGCTGGGCATCGGCACGGCGGACGATCTGGCGGATTATTACCGGATGCCGTTGAAAGAAGCGCGTCCGCGGCTGGCGGAACTCGCGGCGGCCGGGGATGTGCGGGAGGTGCGGGTGGCGGGCTGGCGGGCGCCCGCATATCTGCATCGGGCGGCGCGCGTGCCGCCAGTTATTGACGCCGCCAGCCTGCTTTCGCCATTCGATCCGGTGATCTGGCACCGGCCGAGGGCCGAGCGGCTGTTCGAGTTTGCATACCGGATTGAGATCTTCGTGCCGGAGCCGCAGCGCCGCTGGGGTTACTACGTGCTGCCGTTCCTGCTGGGCGAGCGACTGGTGGCGCGCGTGGATCTGAAGGCGGACCGGGCCGCGCGGCGCCTGGCCGTGCCGGCGGCATACCTGGAGACGGGTGCGGATGGGGCGGAAGTGGCGCAAGCGCTGGCCGGTGAACTGTGGGCGTGGGCGGGCTGGCTGGGGCTGGAGACCGTAACGGTGGAGAAGAAGCATGGCGCGTTCGCGCGCCAGCTGGCGGCGGCACTGGGAAAGAGCCGTGGGTGATTTGGCGGGTTTCCGCGCTTGCCTTCTTTCGTGTTTGATGGTTTGGGCCGCGCGCGGCGCGGAGCTCGAGATCCACTACACCGCCATCCAGAAGATTCTGGCGCAGGAGGTCTTCACGCAGGATGGCCGCCGTTATGTGAAGGGCAATCCCGCGGCCAGGTGCAGCTTCGCGTATCTGGAACATCCGGAATTGCGGGGCGAGAATGGGCGTTTGAGCCTGAAGGCGCATTTCACGGGGCGATCCGCACTGGATGTTTTCGGCCGCTGCATCGGCATGGGAGATTCGTTCGATGTGTATATCACGGCCACGCCGTACTATCACAACAAGGCGATCGGCTTGAAGGATGTGCGGGTGGAAGGCCGGGAGCCCGGCGGGGCGCCGCGCAACGGATACTACATCCGGCGAGTGTGCGCGGCGCTGGGCGAGAGCCTGCGGAAGCAGTTCGAATACCGGGTGGCGGATGACGCCAAACACCTGCTGGAGCAGACCGGGGCGCAGGCGGCGTACCGGCAGGAACTGCTGGATTTCAGCGTGCCGCAGATTCTGGTAATGCCGGAAGCGCTGCTGGTGACGGTGGATTTCCGGCTGGCGGTGAAGTAGAGGTGACGTAAAATGGGAGCGCCATGCGCGCTTTGCTTTTGATCGCCCTCGTCCACGCGGCCGGCGCGGCCCCGCCGGAGCCCGCCACTTATAAGCTGAAGGCCACTCCGAAAACAGTCGCCTGGGGATACTACGCGGCCGCCACACCGCCGGTGTTGCGCATCCGCTCGGGCGATTCGGTGGAGATGGAAACGTTGATCACCAACAGTCCGGCGCGATTGGAAGCGGCGGGCGTGCCGCCGGCGGAGATCGAGCAGGCGCTACGCGACGTGTACCGCGAGGTCACCGACAAAGGGCCGGGCGGGCACATTCTGACGGGGCCGATCTACGTGGAAGGCGCCGAACCGGGCGATACTCTGGAGGTACGGATCCGGTCCATTCAACTGGCGCTCCCGTATGCCTACAACGTCTTCCGGCCGGGCGCCGGGTTCCTGCCCGATGCGTTTCCTTATGCGCGCACGAAAATCATTCCGCTGGACCGGGAGAAGATGATCGCCAAGTTCGCTACGAATATCGAGATTCCGCTGCGGCCATTCTTCGGCAGCATGGGGGTGGCGCCGCCGGAGAACCTGGGACGGATCAGCAGCGTGCCGCCGTGGTTCCACGCGGGCAACATCGACAACAAGGAATTCGTGGCGGGCACCACGCTCTTCATTCCGGTGCACGCGCGCGGCGCATTGTTTCAGGCAGGCGACGGGCATGCGGGCCAGGGCAATGGCGAAGTGGACATCACGGCGATGGAAACATCTTTGACGGGCGTGTTTCAATTCATCGTGCGCAAAGATCTGCACCTGCGCTGGCCGCGCGGGGAGACGCCCACCCACTACATCACCATGGGGATGCACGAAGACCTACGCGAGGCGGCCAGGCTGGCGGCGGAGGAGATGATCGATTTTCTGGTCACGGAAAAGCACCTGGCGCGGGACGACGCTTACATGCTCTCGAGCGTGGCGGCCGATTTCTGCATCACGCAATTAGTGGATGGCAACAGGGGCGTACACGCCATGATGGCGAAGGCTGTGTTCCGGTAGATCAGGCCTGCACGATGCCGTGGCGGATGGCGTAGCGCACCAGGCTGGCGGTCTCGTGCACGCCGACCTTTTCCATGATGCGGCTGCGATGCGAATCGGCGGTCTTGTAGCTGATGCCCAGCAGGACGGCGATTTCCTTGGTGGACTTGCCGTCGGCGACCAACTCGAGCACCTGCACTTCGCGCGGCGTCAGGGGACCCGCGGCCGTGCCACGCGTCGGCGCCGACACCTCAACGCAGGAGCCCAGGTAACCCATGAAACTGCCGTCGCGGCCGAACTGGGCCATTGCGGTATCACGGATCCACCGGTACTGGCCGTCGGCGCGCTGCAACCGGTACTCAATGTCGAACGGCTGACGGGCGTCCAAGGCGCGGCGATAGGTATCCAGGCAGCGTTGGCGGTCGTCGGGGTGCACGCCCTCCACCCAGCCGTTACCCGCCTCCTGGGCCATGGTGCGGCCCCGGAATTCGAGCCAAGGCTTATTGAAAAAGGTGCACAATCCGTCGCATCCGGCGGACCACAGCATAAAAGGAGCATGGTCGACCAGGAGGCGAAAACGCTCGTCCTCTTGCGCGGGGCGGGATGAAATTACGTAGCTAGGTTGCATGCTCTTTACGAAAGATTAATATGTTTGGGACTTCACGTAAATAATAGTAGTACCATGACTCCGGCAGGAAAGTCCTATGCCAGGAGGCGCTTCAGGAAGTCCACATCGCCCTCGAGGAAATCGAAATCCGGCAGATCGGCGGGATGCGCCCAGCGGATTTCCTGGAAAACGCGGTTTTGAGGGTCTCCGGCGAAATCTTCAACAGTATGAAAAATCAATAGGATAGGATTCTTGCCCGGATAGGTGAACTGGTAGCGCTCGATTTCGGGGCCGATCCGGGCGTGGATGGCAAGTTCTTCGCGCAGTTCGCGGGCCAGCGCCCGCGGAGGGGTTTCGCCGTTTTCGATTTTACCGCCAGGGAACTCCCACTTGAGCGGGTGCGCATCGCCGGCGCGCCGGCGGCATATCAGAATACGTCCGCCGCGGCGGATGATGGCCGCGACGACCATGGTGGGCTGCATTAGAATCATTGGAGCACGAGATGTATTCCGAGCGCCTGTTGGATCACTTTCAAAACCCGCGCAACGTGGGCGAACTGCCGCCGCCGGCGGTGACGGTGGAAGTGTCGAATCCGGTGTGCGGGGACATTTTGCGGCTGTCGGTCGAGTTTCGAGACGGCCGGGTGGCGGAAGCCCGCTACAAGACGCGGGGGTGCACGGCGTCGATTGCCGCGGGGTCGGCGCTCACGGAATGGCTGGAGGGCAAGACCAGGGCTGAGATCGCGGGCCTTCGTCCGGCGGATATCGAAGAGGCCGTCGGCGGGCTTGCGGCGGAATCGAAGCACGCCGCGCGGCTGTGCGTGGACGCGGCGCGGGCGGTGGCGGGAAAGCCGTGAGTTCAGTGGACAGCGAGCTGGTGCAGCAGAAACGCGTCGATGTCCGTCCACAGTGCGACGTTCTCGTCGATTGACGAACCGATGCCGTGTCCCGCGGTGCTGCTGGTGCGGAGCAGCACGGGCTGCTGGGTTCCGCCGGCCTGCAGCCGCGCGGCCATCTTGCGCGAGTTCATGGGGTCGACGCGCGCGTCGTTATCGCCGGTGGTCAGCAGGATGGCGGGATACTGGGTTCCGTCCTTGACGTGGTGATACGGGGAGTAGGCGTACAGCGCCTTGAACTGATCGGCCTCTTTCACGGTCCCGAACTCGGTGACGTTGAAGGCCCCATTGGGCGAGAGCTCCACGCGCAGCATGTCGTAGATGCCCACCATGGAAACCACCGCGTGATACAACTCGGGGTGCTGGGTGAACGCGGCGCCCATCAGCAAGCCGCCGTTGCTGCCGCCGATGATGGCGAGCCTGGATGATTCGGTGTACTTGTGATGGACCAGGTATGTGGCGCACGCGGCGAAGTCGTCAAACACGTTTTGCTTTTTGGTCAGGTTGCCTTGGGTGTGCCAGTCCTCTCCGAACTCGCCGCCGCCGCGCAGGTTGGCTTCCGCAAACACGACGCCGCGTTCGAGCAGGGGAATATACGGCGCGGGGTAATTCGGCGTCAGGCTGACGTTGTAGCCGCCGTAACCGGTGAGCAAGGTGGGATGGGAGCCATCGAGCGGCAGGCCTTTTTTGTGGATGATGTTCAACGGGATCTTGGCGCCATCTTTGGAAACAGCGAAGACGCGGGTGACCACGAAGCCGTCGAGCGGAACGGCCGGCACGATGCGCAGCGCGGTGGGGGTGAGCTTTCGCGTATGCGGATCGAAGCGGAAGAAACCGCCCGGATCGAGATAGCTGCCCTCGTAGCAGATTGGTCCGGAGCCGTCGAGGTTGCCGCAGTCGACGTTTGAAACCGGCGGGACGTGAACCTTGGCGGGGGTGCCATCGCCGGGCAGGAAGATCACTTCGGAGGGACCGCCAGCCAGTTCGTTCACCAGCGGGCCATCGGGCGTGGGTGCAATGGACTGGATGACCGCGGAGGACTCCGGAACCAGGACGTTGGCCTGGTCGAGGGTTTCCGCCACGTCAATGTGCAGAACCTTGCCGCGGCGCGCGCCGTGCCTGGAGAGTACGTAGATATCTTTGTGGTAGCCGAAGGCGATTTGCTTGACTTCGTCGGCTACGCTGGCCAGCCTGCGCCAGGCCTTGCCGGGAGCCAGCAGCCAATACTCATGATCGCCGCCATCGCCGAAAGCCACGCCGGCGCCGATGTAGCGGTTGTCATGCGAGGCCGTAAACTCTATCTCCGCGATTTTGGGAAAATCCTTTCCGATTTCATATTTGTCGTTTTCCGGCTTGTCGCCCAGCTTATGAAAGTAGATCTGCTGGTAGAAGTGCATGTCGGCCGGCGGGCGTTCGCCGTCGCGCGGGTAGCGCGTGTAGTAGAAGCCGGTGGTGTCGGTGTTCCACACCACGGCGCCGCCGGCAGTGGCGTAGTTCACGCGCGGGATGACGTCCGGGAGCGGGTTGCCGGTGGCGGTCTCGAAGACATGCAGGTCGCCACTCTCGCTGCCGCTGGTGGAGAGCGACGCCGCCAGGTAGCGGCCGTCCGGGGAGGGGACGGCGAAGTCGATCTCGGTCAGGTGTTTGGGATCGAGGGCATCGGGGTCGAGCACGGTGCGCTCCGAGGACAGATCGTCGAGGGAGGTCAGGGTCACCACGATCTGGTGTTGATGCCGCTGATCGCTCTTCATGGCGAAGATGGCGGCGCCGCGCTGGACGAGGGGGAAGTAGCGCGCTTTGGCGGGCTGGAAGATTTTGCGAAGCTCGCCGGAGAGCGCGTCGCGGTCCGGCAGCGCGTCGAGCGCTGTGCGGGAGTAGGCATTCTGCGCGGCGGCCCACTGCTTCACGGCGGGATCGTCGAAGTCTTCGAGCCAGCGGTAATCGTCGGTGACGGTGACTTTGTGGTAGGTGTCGGTGACGGGCTTTTTGGGGGTAGGGGGCGGCGCGGTCTGGGCCAGCAACGCGGCGGCGGTTAATAGCGGGGCGATGCGAAAGAGGGTTGTCGGCATGCAGTGGAAATTGTATCGTAACTAAACAACCGGCTCGTGCGCCTTTAGATGTTTATACTCGGATTTCCGGGAGGGGATACCGATGCTTACCAGACGCGCGTTCGTGCAATCGGGCGCCGCGGCGGCCCTGGCCACTCGCCTGTTCGGCGCTAATGAAGGTTCCACGAAGCCGAACCCCGAATTGGAGAATCTGGGGGCAGCGGCCCTGCGCGAAGCCAAGAAGCTGAAGGCCAGCTACGCCGATATCCGGATCATACGCTACCGCCAGCAGTTTCTGACGGTGCGTTTGAATCCAGAGCGCGGCACCGGCAAGACGCTGGAAGTGCCGGTGATCAACGACGGCGGCTCATTCGGTTTCGGCGTGCGGGTGATCGCGGACGGCGCGTGGGGGTTCGCGGCGTCGCCGCTGGTGACCAAGGAAGAGATTGCGCGCATGATCGGCGAAGCGGTGGCCGTGGCGCGCGCCAATGTGGCGCTGCGCACAAAACCGCTGGAGCTGGCGCCGGTCCCGGTCTATCGGGAGCGCTGGCAGACACCGCATGAGCGCGATCCGTTCGCGGTGCCGCTCGAAGAGAAGCTGGAGCTGATTCGCACGGCCGCGGCGGAGGTGAAAAAGAAACAGGGCGTATTTGCGGCTTCATGCAATTTGTCGTTCCGCTC
>DATGGM010000211.1:0-10355 GCA_035308525.1 Bryobacteraceae bacterium | reverse complement strand
GTTGCAGGCTGGCGGCGTTTTCACCATCCAGAAATTGCAGCGGCAGCACCCCCATCCCCACCAGGTTGGTGCGATGGATGCGCTCGAAACTTTCCGCAATCACGGCCTTCACGCCCAGCAACAGAACGCCTTTGGCTGCCCAATCGCGCGACGAACCAGAGCCGTACTCCTTGCCCGCCACGATCAGCAGCGGCACGCCCTCCTGCTGATATTTGACCGACGCGTCGTAGATGGACATCTGCTCGCCGTCCGGCCGGTGCCGGCTCCAGCCGCCTTCGGTTCCCGGCGCGAGCTGGTTGCGCAGCCGCACGTTCGCCAGCGTTCCCCTTACCATCACTTCGTGGTTGCCGCGCCGCGCGCCGTAGGAGTTGAAATCCTTGGGCTGCACGCCCTGGGCGATCAGGTAGCGTCCGGCGGGCGTGTCTTTGCCGATGGAGCCCGCGGGCGAAATATGATCGGTGGTGATGGAGTCGCCCAGCAGCGCCAGCACGCGCATGCCGGCGATATCCTGCACCGATGTTTCCGGATCCACCATGTGAT
Source organism: Bryobacteraceae bacterium (assembly GCA_035308525.1). GTDB lineage: Bacteria > Acidobacteriota > Terriglobia > Bryobacterales > Bryobacteraceae > Bog-159. Next base: position 9,815 of record DATGGM010000211.1, on the reverse strand, counting down.
CGAAATACGGCGGGCGCTTGATGTACGTCGATTTCTCGTCCCACACGTAAATATCGCCGGTCGGAATCTTCATGCCGTTCCAGTTGGCGTCGCCTTCAAAGGCCTTCTCGTATTCGTGCTGAAACATGTCGCGGCGGATGGACGCGCGCACCGTGGCGCGCACCTCTTCGTCGGTGGGCCAGATGTCGCGCAGGTAAACCGGCTTGCCCGCGCCGTCCTCGCCCAGCGGCTCGGTGGTCAGATCGATATCGATGCGTCCGGCCAGCGCATAAGCCACCACCAGCGGCGGCGACGCAAGATAATTCGCCTTCACCTGCGAATTGATGCGGCCTTCGAAGTTGCGATTCCCGCTGAGCACCGCGGCCACCGTCAGATCCTCATGCTGTACCGCTTCGGCCACCGGCTCGGGCAGCGGTCCGCTGTTGCCGATGCAGGTAGTGCAGCCGTAGCCCACCAGGTGGAAGTTGAGCGCTTCCAGATACGGCATCAGGCCCGCTTCGCGGTAGTAATCCGAAACCACTTTGGAACCCGGCGCCAGGCTGGTCTTCACCCACGGCTTGGACTTGAGCCCGCGCTCCACGGCCTTCTTGGCAAGCAATCCGGCGCCCAGCATCACGGACGGATTCGACGTGTTCGTGCAACTGGTAATGGCCGCGATTACCACCGAGCCGTTGTCTATGGTCGCGTGGCTTCCGTTCATGGCCACGGCCACCGGCTTGTGCGCGCCGCCGAACGCAGTCTCAAAATTCTTCTTCACATCCGCCAGGTTCACGCGATCCTGCGGACGCTTGGGCCCCGCCATTGACGGCGTAACGCTGGCCAGGTCCAGATCGACCTTATCGGCGTACTGGGGATCGGGCGTGGCATCTGTGCGATACAGTCCCTGCTCCTTGGTGTAGGCTTCCACCAGCTTGATCAGATCGGCGGGCCGGTTGGTGAAGCGCAGGTATTCGAGCGTCTCCGCGTCCACCGGAAAGAATCCCGCCGTCGCGCCATATTCAGGAGCCATGTTGCCCACCGTGGCGCGGTCCGCCAGGCTCAGCGCGCTCAAACCTTGCCCGTAGAACTCGACGATTTTGCCCACCACGCCCTTCTTGCGCAGGATCTGCGTGATGGTAAGCACCAGGTCCGTGGCGGTGCAGCCTTCGGGCATGCGGCCGTGCAGCTTGAATCCGACCACCGGCGGCAGCAGCATGGAGACGGGCTGGCCCAACATGCACGCCTCCGCCTCGATGCCGCCCACACCCCAGCCCAGCACGCCCAGGCCGTTGACCATGGTGGTGTGGGAGTCCGTGCCCACCAGCGTGTCGGGGTAAGCCTCGCGGCCCTCCGCGGTGTTCCTGCGAAACACCACGGACGCCAGGTATTCGAGATTTACCTGGTGGACGATGCCGGTATCCGGCGGGACTACGCGAAAGTTCTGAAATGCCGTCTGGCCCCAGCGCAGCAGGGCGTAGCGTTCGCGATTGCGCTGAAATTCCAGCAGTGCGTTGAAATCGAATGCGCCGGCGGCGCCCCATTGATCCACCTGCACGGAGTGATCGATCACCAGGTCGGCGGGCAGCAGCGGATTGGCGCGCTTGGGGTCGGACCCCATGGCTGCCAGCGCGTCGCGCATGGCGGCCAGATCCACCACGCAGGGCACCCCGGTGAAGTCCTGCAGCAGCACGCGCGCGGGCATGAAGCTGATCTCTTTGGCGGCGGATCCGGCCGCGCCGCGCGCTACATACTCGATGTCGGCGGCGCTCACGCGGCGGCCGTCTTCCTGGCGAACGAGATTTTCCAGCAGGATCTTGGTGGTAAACGGTAGGCGGGAAATATTTCCGGCGCCCTTTTTTTCGAGCGCGCCCAGGCTGAAGATGCGGTAATCGGCATCGCCTGCGCGCAGCACGGACGCGGCTCCGAAACTATTGGTGGGCATGTTTAAATTATAAGCCGCGCCTTACTTCATCAGCGATCTACATATACGCCGGAACCTGAATTCCCAATATGTCCAGCGTGCGCTCCAGTTGCTTGCGGAAGAAATCCGTCATCCATAGCAGGAACACTTTCTTCTCGCGGTTCTGCTCGTGAATGATGGGATACAGATGATAGAAGTTGTTGAAGGTCTGCGCGAGCTGGAACGCGTATCGGGCCACGTGCGCCGGCTCGCCCGCCGCGACGGCTCCCTCCACGGCGGCATCGGCTTTCGACGCGGCCAGCAGAACCTGCCAGAAACCCTCGCTCGCGAGCTGGCGCGCCACGGCATCGGCCGGTAGCTCGGCTGCGAAATCCGGGATAGCCTCGCCGTTCTCTTCCAGCTTGCGCAAAATATTGCGCGCGCGCACCGCGGCATATTGGACATACGGCCCGGTCTCTCCCTCGAAGCTCAAAGCCTCCTGAAAATCGAAGGCGATTACCGAATTGCGCGTGTACTTCAGCAGGAAATACCGCAGCGCACCGATAGCGATCTGCGACGCGATGGTGTGCTGCTCTGCGGGCGAGGCTTCCGCATGCCGCGCGGACACTTCTTCCAGCGCCTTAGAAATCAGTGTGTCGATCAGATCGTCGGCCTTCACCCCCAGGCCTTTGCGCCCCGAAACCTCTACGTAGGGCTTCTTGCGGTCCTCCTCCGACAACGAAATGCCCAGTTCGGCGCAGCAGCGCGGCGACAGCGCCACCATCTCGTAAGAGAAGTGCACGGACTGCTCCGCCTGCTTTTCGAAGCCCAGCGCCTTCAGCCCGGCCGCCACCACGTCCTGCAAATACGACTGGCGCACGTCGATCACGTTGTACACGCGCGCGCCGCGCCCGAACGTTGGCGTGGCCTGGCCCGGCGGCTCGGGATCTTCCGTGGTGACCCACAGCTCGCGTCCGTCAGCGTATCGCATCAGCGGACGATAATGAAAATCCTTGCCCAGCAGCCCAAACTTCCAGAGCTGGTAGGCGATATCCTTGCCGACATACGTGACCGTGCCATCGGAGCGCACGATCACCTTGTTGTCCTCCGATCCGGATTCGCCCGCGAACGCCTCGGCCGGCATCACCCAGCAGCCGGCGTTCTTGCCTTCGCTTTCCAGATAAATCGCCTTGCGCTGCTTCAACAGCTCGTACGCGGCCGCCCAGAACTGCAGGTGCAGGATCTCGCTCTCGCGTGGAAGCACGTCGTACTCCACGCCCAGCCGCAGCATGGTAGCCAGATGCCGCTCTACGATCGCGTCCGCCACGATGTGCGCCAGCTCGGCTTGCGCACCGCTGTGGGCTTCGATGGCGTGCAGCGTCTCGCTACGCCACGCGCGCGATTCGGGGAACTCGGTGTAATGCGCCGACGTGCGCGCGTATAAATCCCAGCACAGGTAATCGAACCGGACGCTCGAGTCCTGGGTCAGTTGCAGAACTTCCGCCGGCGTCTTGCGCTCCAGGTGATGTAAACCCGCCACCACGTCAGCCACCTGCACGCCGGTGTTGTCGATATAATTCTGGACCTCCACGCGCTCACCGCCGGCGCGCAACATGCGCACGAATGTGTCGCCCAGCGCGGCATTGCGCAGATGGCCGATGTGCGCCGCCTTGTTGGGATTGATGTTGGTGTGCTCGACGATGATCTTCTCGCCGGCCGCCGCCGGCTCCGCGGAAGCCGGACGCAGCAGACCCTCGGCGTACGCCGCGCGCTCCAGGCGGATGTTGATGTAACCGTTGCCGGCCACTTCGAACGCGGCTACGCCCGGAATTGCGCCCAGATCCGCCACGAGCTCCGCGGCAATCTTGCGCGGCGCCTGCCGCAGTTGTTTGGCAAGCTGAAATGCAGCCGGCACCGCCAGTTCGCCGAAGTCGCTCTGCTTCGGCTGCTCGACGGCCACCGCCAGGTCGACGCCATAGCGCGCCTGGATATGGTCGTGGAACGCGCGCTGGATTTGTTTTTCGAGTATATGGAACATCTGGGGAAAGGTAGAATCCGACCTCCCCATTATAGTCCGCGAGGCATTTGGCGAATGGCGATATAATCCGGTTTCAAACTCTTCAAAGGAGCTTCCCTTGCGAAAAAAGATTACGGTTGTGGGCGCCGGCAATGTCGGCGCGAACTGCGCCCTCCGCATTGCCGACAAGGAACTGGCGGACGTGGTGCTGGTAGACGTGATTGAAGGCGTCCCCCAAGGCAAGTCGCTCGACCTGCTGCAGTCCGGCCCCGTGCAGGGCTACGACGTCATGCTCACCGGCGCCAACGACTACGAGCCCACCGCCAATTCCGATATCGTCATCCTCACCGCCGGCTTCCCCCGCAAACCCGGCATGAGCCGCGACGACCTGTTATTGGCCAACTACGACGTAGTGCGCGCCGCCACCGAACAGATCGTGAAGTATTCGCCCAATTCCATCCTGATCGTGGTCACCAACCCGCTGGACGCCATGTGCCAGACCGCTTACATGGTCTCCAAATTCAGCAAGAACCGGGTGATCGGCATGGCCGGCGTGCTGGACAGCGCGCGCTTCCGCACATTCATCGCGCAGGAAGTGAAGGTATCGGTCGACAACGTCACGGCGGTGGTGATGGGCGGCCACGGCGATACCATGGTGCCGGTGGTGCGCCTCTCGAACGTCGCCGGAATTCCGCTGACCGAGCTGATGGATCAGGCCACCATCGACCGCATTGTCGATCGCACGCGCAACGGCGGCGCTGAGATCGTCAAGTATCTCAAGACCGGCAGCGCGTATTATGCGCCGTCCGCCGCGGCCGTCGAAATGGCCGAATCCATCCTCAAAGATAAGAAGAAGGTCCTGCCCTGCGCCGCTTACCTGGAGGGCGAATACGGCATTCACGGCCTGTTCGTGGGCGTGCCCGTGAAGCTGGGCGCTCGCGGCATTGAGCACATTTTCCAGGTGAAGCTCGCGCCCGAAGAACAGGCCATGCTGCAAAAAAGCGCGACGGCCGTGCAGGAACTGGTCGACGTCATCCGCAAGAAGCACGGCTAGGTTTCGATTATGGCACGGAAATTCGCCATCGCTCTTCTTAGCCTGGCTGCCTGCTGCCGCGGCGCGGTTCCCACCCCGGCGGAGCACTTCGGCTACACGCCCGGCGACGATTACAAACTGGCCGACACCACCGAGATCTTCGGCTACTTCCAGAAGCTTGCCGCATCCAGCGACCGCATCAAGCTGGTGGAATTCGGCCGCAGCTCCGAGGGCCGGCCCATGTACGTGGCGTTTATTTCCGCGCAGGAAAACCTCAAGAAGCTGGAGCGCTATCGCCAGATTGCCGCGCGGCTGTCGTTGGGCGAGGCCGGAGCCGAGGAGGCCCGCGCGCTCGCCGAAGAGGGCCGCGCCATCGTGTGGATCGATTCCGGCCTGCACGCCAGCGAAGTCGCGCCCGCCCAACAGGCGCCGCTGCTCGCGTACAAAATGCTGACTGGCGAGAGCGCCGAAATCGAGGCCGTGCGCCGCAACGTCATCCTGATGCAGGTGCCCGTCATCAACCCCGATGGCCTGGACATGATCGCGCACTGGTACCGCAAGAACGTGGGAACGCCCTACGAGACCGCGCCTATGCCCTGGCTCTTTCAGAAATACGCCGGGCACGACAACAATCGCGACTGGTTCATGCTCAACCTGGAGGAAACCCGCAACGTCTCGCGCCTGCTCTTTCGCGAGTGGTTTCCGCACATCGTTTATAACCAGCACCAGGCGCCGCCGTTCCCGGCGCGTATCTTCGTGCCGCCCTACGCCGAGCCGCTGAACCCCGATATTCCGGCTGCCGTGATGGAAGGTATCAACCAACTAGGCTCGGCTATGCGGGAACGCTTCGCGCGCGAGGAGAAGCCCGGCGTGATCTCTTACTTCGGGTTCGACGGGTGGTGGAACGGAGGGCTGCGGTCGGCGCCCGCGTTTCACAATATGCACGGCATTCTGACGGAAACGGCCGGTTACTCCTACGCCACGCCGAAAACGTACCAGCCATCCGAACTGCAGGCCAATTTCTCAAACGGCCCGGCCACGCGCGAGCCGTCCATGTTCTACGAGCGCCCCTGGCTCGGCGGCAAATGGACCTTGCGCGACGCCGTCGAGTACATGCTCACGGCGGATATGGCCCTGCTCACCGAAGCCGCCGCGCGCCGCACCGACTTCCTGCTGAAGAGCTATCAGATGGCCCGGCAGGCGATCGCCGCCGGCCGCGAGGGAAAGCCTTACGCCTACGTTCTGCAGGAGAAGCAATGGGATTGGCCCACCGCGTGGGACTTTCTCGAGCGGCTGTCCCTGGCCGGCATAGAAGCGCGCCGGGCACGCGCCGAATTTCGCGCCAGCGGCAAATCCTACCCAGCGGGCACACTGGTCATTCCCGCGGCGCAGCCGTTCCGCCCCTACCTGATCGACCTGATGGAGCCGCAGCACTATCCCAACCTGAAGGAACGGCCCTACGATATCACCGGCTGGACCCTGCCCATGCAGATGGGCGTCGGCGTGGATCGTGTGGACGACCATTTCGACGCCGAACTGGAGCCGGTCAGCGAGTTCCGCGCGCACGGATCGGTTGCCGGCAAGGGCCCCGTGCTGCTGCTCGATCATCGCGAGAACGACGCGTTCCTGGCCACTGCGTTTTTCATGGATCGCGAGGGCGCCGTGCGCTGGACCTCCGACGGCGCCATCGAAGTGGATAGCGCCTATACCGAAAACGCGGCGCGCGCCGACAACTTCGCGCGGCAGTTCAGCGTCAGCGTCACGCTGGCCGAATCCGCGCCCAAGCCGGCGTACGAATTGCGGCGGCCGCGCGTGGGCCTCTATCAGCCGTGGACCACCAACGCCGACGAAGGCTGGACCGAGTGGCTTCTCGACCGCTATCGCGTGCCCTACACCGTGCTGCACAACGCAGACATCGCCAAGGGCGGCCTGCATGCGCGGTTCGACAGCATGATCCTGGCCTCCCAATCCGTGAATTCGATTTTGAACGGATGGCGCAGCGGCGAGCGGTCGTCGCGCCGCGAGGGCGCCGAATCCGAAGTCATGGTGCAAAGGCCCGAGTACAGCGGCGGGATCGGCCCCGAGGGAGTTGTGGAACTGCAGAAGTTCGTGCGCGCGGGTGGCACTCTGATAGCAATGGACACCGCCGCCGAACTGCCCCGGGAGTTCTTCCCGTTGCCACTCGCCAACGTGGGCGGCACGCCGTTTTCGTGTCCCGGATCGCTGGTGCGAATCTCGGTGGACCCGTCGCAGCCGCTGGCCTTCGGCATGCCGAAGGACGCCATCGCCTTCGTCTCGGGCGGCGAGGCTTTCGATATTACGCTTGCGCCGGCCTACAATCAGGGCGACCGCGAAGTCCGCGTGGCGGCCCGCTTCGCCGCTAAGGACCTGCTCGCCAGCGGCTACCTCAGCGGCGAGAAGAACGTGCTCGGCAAACCCGCCCTGGTGGACGCCCGCTTCGGATCCGGCCACGTCATCCTGTTCGCGTTCCGCCCCCAGTTCCGGGGGCAGCCATTTGGGACGTTCAAGTTTCTGTTGAATGCGGTCTACCTGGCATCTGCGCGGGTGATGTGAGGGGTCGTTTCCGAGGCACAGCCCGCTATATTAAGGGTAATACTGTCGCCGGCAGACCTGAAGGTCGCCGAACGTCTGGCCAAGAAGACGAACCGCAGCGTCAGCGGCGTTCTTCGCGAAGGGCTGAAACGCCTGGCATCTGAGCAGCACTGGCAGCAGGCGCAAGCCATAGCCCGGCCCAAAGCGGAGGCTTTCGGCATTACCGCGGGGTGGACGCCAATGTCTGGATATCCGCGCTGGTCTATGACGGGACGCCTCAAATGGTGTTGGATCTCATCGAGAGCCATGGCGAGCGCCTCTACATCTCAAAGCCGATCGAAGACGAGATAGCCGAAGTGCCGGCCAGAAAACTCAGTTGGAGCAAAGTGGATCTGGTGCTCGTTTCGCCGCTATGGCAGCGCTCTATTAAAAGGGAGCTTACGACCCTATCGCATTCTATGCGCTTCCCGCGCCACGTCCACTAAATCAGCGAACACCCCGTAAGCCGTCTGCTCCACCCCCGGCGAAATCGACACGGTCCCTACCGTGCCCATCAAATCGGTGTGCAGCAACAGTAGATTCGACGTCCCTGGAGTCGACGCCAGCACGTCCGTCTTGTCCATCACTTCCGCGCGCACGCGCAGCGTGATCCCGCCCACGTTCCGGTGGGCCCGGCTGATCAGACGCACAGTCTTGCCGGTACGCCCCAGCTCCGCGATACGCTCCGGCGTGAGCCGCGCGATGCCTCGCGTCGAAACGGCTTGCGGCGTGGTACGCGCATCCATCAACACATTGGCCAGCGCCGCCGTCTTAGCGGCCGAGTCCCAGCCGTCCACGTCGAAGCTGGCATCCGCCTCCGTGACACCCAGTTCGCGTGCGCGCGCCAGGCCATCCTCAAACGAGCCGCCCCGCTCCATCGCCTCGATCACCAGCTTGGATGTGGAATTGAGCGCTCCCGTGAAGCCCAGCACCGTCAGTCCCGGCAAAGTGTGACGCACCATGTTGAACACCGGCGCGCCGTCCATCACGGTGGATTCGAAGCGGAACTCGACGCCCTGCCGCGCGGCCATGTCGCGCAGCTCCGCGTAGCCATGCGCGATGGGGCCTTTGTTCGCTGTCACCACGTGCATGCCGCGCTCGAAGGCCGACCGGATATGGGAGATGGCCGGCTCGCCGGTCGCTGGGTTCAGCGTGGTGAGTTCCACCGCCACATCGGCCTGCGCCGCATCCAGAAACTCGCCGATGGACGCCGACGCCTCGCCGAACACCGGCTCGAGCGCCACGCCGCGCGCCGCCAACGCCGTGCCGTGCCTCGCCGTGTGAATGCCGGTGATGCGAAACGGAAATTTATTCTGCTGTTTGCGTAACAGCGCCGCCAGCGCACGCCCCACATTTCCATAGCCGATCAGCGCCAGGCGAGTCACGGCTGATTCATTTCTTGGCGGCGTCCCGCGTGGCCTGCAACGTAGCCGTCAGGCCCTCGCGTTCGATGGTGTGGGTGGAGGAAACGAACAGCGCGCCGATAATCGGCGGCAGGCCGCGCGTTAGCGACGTGGTCTCGCACTCCACATATACTCCACCGTCGCGCTGTTCCAGGCGCCAGTAACCGTTCAGTTTCCAGAGATAGCCGCTGCCCTTGCCGGGCTGCAGTTCGTGCTGTTTGGCCTTGCCGTAATCTTCGATCTCGGTCACCCGCGTGGTGCGCGTCTGGCAAACCCAGTGCGTCGCATCCACCGGCTGGTAGTGCGCCTCGAACTCCGTGCGGAACACCCCGTTGATCGGACCGTTCTTCAGCGCACGCAGGCGGTAGTATTTAAAATCGTTGCCATTGTGCGAAAGCAGCTTCGATTCCGGTACCTCCTTATAAATGTCCTTGTGGTGATCGTAGTCCTGCAAAACCGCCAAGGTTTTTTCGAGTGTTACACCGGGGATGAAAATCGCGCCCACCCAGTCGTGAATGGAAGCACCCGCCACGAACGTATCGCCGTCGCCTTTCCACGGTTCGACGGCCACCTGCCCCTGTTTCACGAGCTTGAGGCGTTCCGGCGAAGCATCCGCCCATAGGAACGGCTTGGCGGCGGCCAGGTGCGTCTCCGTATCGTGCGTATAGCGGTCGTAAGCCTGCGCCGCTTCGGGCTTGAGTTCCGCCGCCAGGCATACCGAGGCGGACAGAATGAGGAAAGCCGCAGTGCGTATCACACCGAATTGTAGCAAGCGGACGCAGAGCCGGCTCACCGGGAATCGTCCACGCGCCTACACGCGTCTGATACCGTCACGGAAGCTTCAGACGGGCCCTTGACTCATAGGCCCTTGTAATAATTTGTCTGGTTTTC
>DATGGM010000210.1:0-9469 GCA_035308525.1 Bryobacteraceae bacterium | reverse complement strand
AAACCGGCTAAAAACCATTACAGGCCGGGCCAGGGTAGGAGTTGCCAAACGTGTACCAGCCGTTTACCGAAGTGGACGGCGCGGTACACGAGAACCAGGAAAGAAAAACCAGGTCCTCGGGATGGTATACGTACTGATTCAATAAGATCGGTCCGATGCTCACGTCAGTTACAGGATCGCCAACTTCGAGCAAATCGCCGCTGAACGTTGTGGTAAACCAGAATGGCACGATATTATTGGCGAAGGGATCGTCCGTAGTCTCTCCCATTTCGTGGCTGAGCACGAGGATGTCTCCGCCGTAAGTCAAAACACCCTGGTCGTAGAAAGCAGCCGACATATATACCTGGGCGGGGTTACCGAAAGCGCTGTGATATCCAAGAATCCCCCCCTGTTCCACGATGTTGTAGTTCAGGAATATGGGCAGCGTCTTGGGGCTGATGTTGAGGCGGTAAAGAAGCACGGCCAGTTGATTGTCCCACCACTGGGAATTCACATAGCCGAGAGCATTGCCCGGCCCGCCGTATGCGGCGTATCCGAAGAAGGCCGGTACATTGAGGATTTGCACCGGCTGGACGGATTGGAGCGTGAACTTTACGTGATAGTCGGGCGACGTGGTGCTTACGTAATTCCAGAAGTTGGCGCGCTGAAAAGCGTCGATGTACTGGGTCGTTCCGACGCCGGTCCCTCCCGGGCTGAAAGCGACTGGACGGAACATCGGAGACTTCTGAGTCAGCACCGAAGCCGACCTGGCGTCACCGGCAACCGGGCTATCCGCATCCAGTACAGTGCCGTCGGAAAACACCACTTTCAGCGGTATTAAGACGGCCAGTATTGCGGTAGTAGCGGAACCGAGTGATGGATCAGTCCCCAGCATAGTGTATGGGTAAGTGACCCCGGCGTCTACAAAACTGCCTGTCCAATTCGGCAGCGTGGTATTGGCGGCGGTGTTCGCTTCCAGATTTGCCCGGTCGATGCCGCGCGCCGGCAATGTTACCATTTTGCCTGAAATAGGAAACGAGGGCTTGGTTGGAACCATCGGTTGTGGCACTAAGCCGGGTGTAGTTGTAGGGCCCGCTTGCGGTCTTACATCCTGGCAGATGGCGATTCCGGCAAAAACCAGAGCCGAAGACACCAGCACGAACGTGCCCCTGACTAAGTTAGAGAATTGCATCTTGCCCCTCCTGGACTACCTTGTACGCTAATTTAAATCGGAGTCTTTGCGTGCGATAACTCAGATTGTGGCCAGTATACATCAAATGGTATCGGCCGTACTCTTTTTTTGACAGCTTCTTTATTTTTTGTGAGTTCCATTACCGGCACTACCTGAAGCCTTACGTGACATATGCCGAATTCCCAAACCGGCTGCACGGGCCTACAATGGAGTCATGCCAGGGATTATTGAACTGACTGTCAACGGAACCCGGCGGCGCGTCGAAGCGGACCCGGAAGCCTCGCTGCTCAGCGTGCTGCGCGACGGCCTGGAACTCACCGGCGCCAAATACGGATGCGGCGAAGGGCAGTGCGGCGCTTGCACTGTGCTGCTGGATGGCCAGCCCGTGCGTTCCTGCATCCTGCCGGTACGCGCCGCCGTGGGCAAACAGGTCACGACCATCGAAGGCATTCATCATCCACTGCAGGACGCCTTCGTCGCGGAGGATGCCATGCAATGCGGTTATTGCACCGCCGGCATGATCGTTTCCGGCGTGGCCCTGCTGAAAAAGAATCCCAACCCCAGCCGCGACGAGATCGTGCGCCACATGAACGGCAATATCTGCCGGTGCGGCACCTATCTCCGCATCATCGCGGCCGTGCGAAAGGCGGCGCAATCCCATGCCTGACGAACGCGAGCGCATCGAACCCGAACGCTACGAACTGGCCGCGGCGCCCGCCTATCGTTTCTCCGTGGACCGCCGCGATTTCCTGGGGCTGCTGGGTGGCGGCCTGCTGGTGGTGTTCTCCGCGGGCGGGCAGGAGTCCGGCCGTGGGCGCGGCAGGGAATCCTTGCCGCAGGATCTGAACGCCTGGCTGCACGTTGGCGAGCACGGCTCCGTCACGATTTACACCGGCAAGACCGAAGTAGGGCAAAACATCCGCACCTCCCTCAGCCAGGCTGCGGCGGAAGAACTGCACTGCCCCAGCGGCGCCGTCAAGCTGGTGATGGCGGACACCGCGCTGACCCCGTTCGACATGGGCACGTTCGGCAGCCGCACCACTCCCACCATGGCTCCGCAGATCCGGCGCGCGGCGGCTACGGCGCGCGAGGCATTACTCGACCTGGCGGCGGAGAAGTGGAACGTGGACCGCGCCAAGCTAGCTATCGCCGATGGCAGGATCACCCGCGCTGATGGCGCCGAATCCATCGGTTTCGGCGAATTGACCAAGGGCCAGAAGCTTACCAAGACGATCGCGCGCGATGTGGCCGTGGCGCGTCCGCTGTGTCAGTCGGCGCCTAAAGTGGCGGCGCGCGATATCGTAACCGGACAACATAAATACACGCCGGACCTCACGCGCCCCGGCATGCTGCACGGCCGCGTACTGCGTCCGCCGGCATTTGGCGCCACGCTGCTCACACTGGATGCGCCAACCCTGCCCGGGGTCACGGTGGTGCATGAGAAAAATTTCGCCGGCGTGGCCGCGCCCGATGCGCGCAGCGCCGCGGACGCTCTGCGCCAGCTCAAGGCCGAGTGGAACCGCCAGCCGTCCGCGGTAACGTCCGGGGCGGATCTCTACGATTCGTTTAAGAAGACCGCCGAGAAGGGCGAGGGCGATGTCCGTGGTTCAGTGGCGGACGGGATGGCATCCGCCGGCGTCAAGCTGCTGGCGACGTACACTGTAGCCTACATCGCGCATGCCCCGCTGGAGCCGCGCGCGGCGCTGGCCGAGTGGGACGGCGGCAAACTCACCGTCTGGACGGGCACGCAGCGGCCTTTCGGCGTGCGCGGCGAACTGGCCGAAGCTTTCGGCATACCTGAAGACCGCATCCGCGTGATCGTGCCCGACACGGGCTCGGGCTACGGCGGAAAGCACAGCGGCGAGTGCGCCGTGGAAGCCGCGCGCCTGGCCAAGGCCGCCGGCAAGCCGGTGAAGCTGGTGTGGACGCGCGAAGAGGAATTTACGTGGGCCTACTTCCGCCCCGCGGGCGTGATCGAAGTCTCCAGCGGTGCGGGCCTCGATGGCGCCATCACCGCGTGGGAATTTCATAATTACAACTCCGGCGGATCGGCCATTCAGGGCCTGTACGATATTCCCAACCGGCGCATTGCGTTTCACCAGACGCAGTCGCCGCTGCGCCAGGGGTCGTACCGAGGCCTGGCGGCGACCGCGAACCATTTCGCGCGCGAGGTGCATATCGACGAACTGGCGCACGCCGTGAAGATGGACCCGCTCGAATTCCGCATGAAGAATCTGAAGGACCCGCGATTGCGCGCGGTGCTGCAGGCCGCGGTGGACCGGTTCGGATGGGGCAAGGGCAAAGGCATCGGCATGTCTTGCGGATTCGAGAAGGGCGGCTACATCGCCACCTGCGCGCAGGTCGCGGTGGAAGACTCGCGCATCCGTATCCTGCGCGTGGTGGAGGCGTTCGAATGCGGCGCGGTGGTGAACCCGAACCATCTGAAGAACCAGATCGAAGGCGCCATATCGATGGCCGTCGGCGGCGCGCTCTTCGAGCAGATCCAGTTCCGCGGCGGACAGATCCTGAATCCGCGTTTCTCGCTGTACAGAGTGCCCCGGTTCAGCGACATCCCCGAGATCGAAGCCGTGCTGGTGGATCGTCCGGATCTGCCGTCGGCGGGCTCCGGCGAGACACCCATCGTGGGGCTGGCGCCGGCAGTGTCGAACGCGGTGTTCAACCTGAACGGCACGCGCCTGCGCTCGATGCCGCTCGACCTGTCGGCCGCGCCATCGGCTTAGAATGCTCACCAAATACATCATCCCGGTCCTGGTGCTGGCGCCGGTCTGCCTGGGACAGAGCGCGCCTCTCGGACTATTCGAGAATCACGCGGATGTCGGCTCAGTGCTGCATGCCGGCGCGGTCGAATATGACGCGGCCAGGCATAGCTACACTGTCTCGGGCAGCGGCGAGAACATGTGGTTTGCCGCCGACGCCTTCCAATTCGTCTGGAAGAAAGTTTCGGGCGACGTGACGCTGACCGCCGACGTTTCGTTCATCGGCGAGGGGAAAGAGGCGCACCGCAAGGCCGTGCTGATGATCCGCCAGAGCCTGGACGCCGATTCGGTGTACGCGGATGTGGCGCGGCATGGCGATGGACTGACCTCTTTACAGGCTCGCGACGAGAAGGGCGCCAACACCAGCGAGGTGCAGTCGGCGATGACGGCGCCCGCACGGCTGCGCATCACCAAACACGGCGATCATTTCTATATGTCGGTGGCCGGACCGGACGCCCAACCGGCATTCTCGGGCGCTGCGATGCGCTTGCCGATGAAAGATCCTTTCTACGTGGGGATCGGCGTCTGCTCGCACGAAAAAGACGTGGTGGAGAAAGCGGTGTTCACGAACGTCAATTTGACGGCGGCCCCCGCGGCGGCGCCGGCGGCATTTTACAGCGCCCTGGAAACTGTTCCCGTTTCAGGTGACCGGCGGGTGGTGTATGTGACGCCCGGCCGTATCACGGCGCCCCAGTGGTCCGCGGATGGCGCAGAGTTGATCTTCCATCGCGACGGCCACGCCGAGCGTATTGCGCTGGCCGGCGGAGAGCCCGAAATCACCGCGGCGGCCGCGGAGCCGGCGACCTCCAATTGCTCGCCGAATTGCGTGGCGGGCATCTCGCCGGATGGGCAGCAAATCGCCTTGCTCGCGTCGAGCGGCCCGGATGCCGTGCTGCGCTGCGTTTCCCTCAAAGACAACCAGGCTCGGGTGGTCGCAAAACTGCCCGGCGCGCCAGGCAGCATGGATGCGCCGGCATGGTCGCCGGACAGCCGGCGGCTGGCGTTCATCAGCTATCACCAGGTGCCGATGGCGGATGGCGATTGGGGGTCCCTGCAATTCCTGATCGGTAAGTGGACCGGTGAAGGCGGCGGCCAGCCAGGCAATGGGGCCGGCTCATTCACGCTGCTGCCGGATCTGCAGGGAAAGGTCCTGGTGCGCAAAAGCTTCGCGGAGTATCCGCCGGCTAACGGCAAGCCGGGCTTCCGGCATGACGACCTAATGATCGTCTATCGTCACCCGGATACCGGCGATTTGCGGGCCACGTATCACGACAGCGAAGGCCACATGATCGCGTACGCCGTGAAGGCCGTGGCCGGCGGAGTCGCATTTGTGAGCGACGGATCGCCCGGCGAGATGCGCTACCGGCTTACATATGTCGCGGATGGCGCGCAACGCGCCAAGCTGACGTTTGAGATTGCGCCGCCGGGAAAAGACTTCTTCAAATACATCGATGCCGCGTTGCGGCGTGAGCCGTAGGCCCTTGCTCCGGCCGCGGCGGGCGGTGTGCTCACCGGACGCGGCGGCAAGCCCCTGGCCGGCACGCGTGTGTTCCTCTCCTACGCGCCGAGCAAGATCGGCATTCAAGTCGCTACAAGCGGTGCACCACTCCATTGAGGTACGCAAGGGCCGGATCTGGCAAACGGAGGTGAAAGAAGCCGGCCAGATTAACGTGGTGGCATGGAGGTACTGAGCGGTCCCCAGCTTGTTAGTATGGTTTGGTGTTTCCCCGAAAAGCGACTTGTATTGCGCTCCTGACGCTGGCCTGCTCGGCGGCGGGCGCGCAGACGGATGCCCCCGCGACGCTCCGCCAGATTGCCGACGCTGGGAACCTTGCCGATCTGCGCTGGCCGGACTTCTCGGACTACCGCCTGCACTTTCAGAATTTCTATCAACCGACCGGATACGTGACGGCGTGGCTGCGCGGCGGGCGCGCCTCGCAGCAGGCGCTGGCGATCATCGAGGTGCTCGGAAAGGCCGGGAACAAAGGGCTCGACGCGGAAGATTACGACGGCTCGCGTTGGGCGGCGCGGGTGGCCCACTTGCCATCCGCATCCCAGGCCGAGGCGGCCCATTTCGACGCCGCGCTGACCGTCTGCCTGATGCGGTACATCTCCGATCTGCACATAGGCAAGGTGAATCCGCACTTCTTTCACTTCGGCCTGGATGTGGAGAGAAAGAAGTACAGCCTGCCCGATTTTTTGCGGCAGCGGCTGGTGGATGCGCCGGACCCCGCGGCGGTGCTGGAACTGGTGGAGCCGCCCTTCCCGGGCTATAAACGGACCCAAGCGGCGCTGATGCGGTATATCGACCTGGCGCGGAAGGACGATGGCGAGCAGTTGCCCGCTCCGGCCAAGCCTGTGACGCCCGGCAGTCCCTACACCGGCTTGGCGCGGCTGACCAGGCTACTGCGGCTCGTGGGCGATCTGCCGCCGGATGCGCAGGCGGATGACAACTCATATACAGGCGAGCTGGTCAACGCCGTGAAGAGCTTCCAGCGCCGCCACGGATTGCAGCCCGACGGGCGGCTGGACGCACAAACCATCAAGTGCCTGAATACCCCACTCAGCTTCCGCATACGCCAGATGCAGCTCACGCTGGAGCGCTGGCGCTGGCTCCCGCACGATTTCGAGCAGCCGCCCATCATCGTCAACATTCCGGAATTTCATCTACGCGCCTACAGCACGTACCAGCAAGGGCCTGTGGCGCTCGAGATGAACGTGATTGTGGGCAAGGCTTACGGGCACAAGACGCCGGTTTTTGCGGAGGACATGCAGTACGTGGTGCTGCGGCCATACTGGAACGTGCCGCCCAGCATCCAGCGCGGAGAGGTTGTGCCGGCCATTCAGAAGGATCGCGACTACATCGCGAAGAAGGGTTTCGAAGTCACCACGCACGGCGGCGAACTCGTGGCCGCCGGCAGCATCGACGACGATGTGCTGGCGAAGCTGCGCGCGGGCGTGGTGGAAGTGCGGCAGAAGCCGGGGCCATCCAACTCACTCGGGCTGGTGAAGCTGATCTTCCCGAACAAAAACAATGTGTACCTGCACAGCACTCCCGCGCAGGAGCTATTCGCGCGCACGCGCCGCGACTTCAGCCACGGCTGTATCCGGGTGGAGAAGCCCGACGAGCTCACGGCCTGGGTACTGCGAAATAATCCTGGATGGAACCTGGAGCGGGTGCGGGAAGCCATGAAGAACGGCAAGGACAACCAGCACGTGAATCTGGCGAAGCCCATCCCGGTTCTGATCCTGTATGGCACGGCGATCGTGGACGAGGCGGGCGCGCCGCACTTTCTGGACGACATCTACGGCCTGGATGCGGACCTTGAGAAGGTGCTCGTCAAGGGTTACCCCTACCCCGGATAGATGCCTACCAGCGGCGTATACGGCCGACATCCACGTGAACGAAACCGGACTTCGCGTAGTAACCCACGCCGCCGCGACGCAAGGCGAGAGCGGCGTCGCGCAGCCGCGCGGCACTGATTCCCGGAAGCTGGATATCGATGGCTTTGGCTTGCATGTGCAGGCTATGCTCGGCCACGCCGGAGGAATGCTCGCGCAGGTATTGGTTGCTCCAGGGAGTGCGATAGCCGCAGACCACATGGATCTCGGCATCCGGCCGGCCAGCGGCAGCAGTGAGATCGTGGAGCAGATCGAACACTTGCGGATCGTAGGGATGGACTTCGCCCGTGCGATGGTCGCGCAGATAGTAGTTAAGCTTCGCCAGAGCCGGGGTAAGGTAGTGCGCGCCTATGCGATACACCACGTCCATTCGCTCTCCGGTATGATTGTGAAACAGAAACAAGCGGTACTCACGGGCCGCGGGCGCAGTGGCCACGGTTGCGCCGGCCGGAAGTGCAGCCAGCAATGTGAGGGCCGCCAGGGCCCGTTTCAGAGTCGCGATCACGCGTCCCGTCCGATCGCCAGCACGAAATAGTGCGCGTGGGTGGCGCCCACATTGTGCCAGCCATGCTCTTCGTTGGACGCGACAAAAGCCACCGAGCCGGGCCCCAGCCGCGCGGTGCGCCCGGAGATGACTACTTCCATGGTGCCCTCGCGGATCAGGATCATCTCTTCGTGAAGGTGGTGGTGCGGCGGATGCGGCTCGCCGCCCGGGGGCAGCTCCGTTTCATGCAGTTCGACCCGCACTCCGGCATGTGTCTCGCCGTCCAGCACCGGGCGCAGCCGATTGGCGCCCTGATCGTCGACCGGGATCTGATCGAAGCTGTAGGTTTTCGACGCCAGCGTCGCGTTCTGCGCGCGCGCACTAGCCGCCGCCAGAACGGGAAGCAGAAAGCTCAGCTGTCTACGCGAATATTCCATGGCCAATTTGGATATGAGCCATTGTAATATGAATCGATTCCATGCCGCTGGTTTCGCTTGCGGGAGTAGCGCTCGGCCTGATGATGCAACTCGATACGGCGCGTCTTTGTGTGACTGAGGGGACCATCGGGAAGGTCGGAAGCCGATTGTCGGTGAACGCATCCAAGATGCGCGCGGTGGCATTGGTCGCCACGGCGCACGCAGTTGAAATCCGGTTCACTTACAGGGGACGGACGCGACAAGTGAGCCGGCTCGGATCCGGCCGGATCCGCCAGCAGTTGGGGCTGAAGCTGCGCGCGGCGGACGGCTGCAATGTGGTCTACGCCATGTGGCGGATCGCGCCGGAAAGCGAGTTGGTGGTTTCGGTTAAGCACAATCCGACAATGCACCAAAGTTCGGAATGCGGCAACCGCGGGTACCAGAACATCAAGGCGCAACACGCGGAGGCGGCGCCCAGGCTTTCGCCCGGCGAATCGCACGTGATGCGCGCCGAGATGAGGGGGCAACAATTGACCGTGTTCATCGATCGGCGCAAGTACTGGGTGGGCTCGCTGGGCCCGGAGGCTCTGTCGTTCGATGGACCGATAGGGCTGCGCAGTGACAACGTGCGGATAGACTTCGAACTGTTCTCGGGAGCGCCCGAACCCGGCGATAAAACGGCGGTGCCCGCGTGTGCCGATTCCTGAGTCCGCCGTCTACTCCAACGCCCGCGGCAACAGGTGCTTCTGCACCTTTCCCAGAGCGTTGCGCGGCAGGGCGGCGACGCGCACGAAGCTGCGCGGCACTTTGAAAGACGCGAGGCTCTCGCGGCAGCGGCGTTCGAGCTGCGTGGGGTCGAAGACGGCGTCCGCGGCGGTGACGATGTAAGCCACGGGAATCTCGCCGCGCAGGTTGTCGGGGGCCGCGGCCACAGCGGCCTCGGCGACCTCCGGCTGCTCCGTGAGAAACTCCTCAATCTCGCGCGGGTAGATGTTGAAGCCGGCGGAGATGATGACGTCGCTGCGGCGTCCGCACAGCGTGTAATAGCCATCGGCGGACATGACGGCCAGGTCGCCCGTGCGGAACCAGCCGTCGCGGAACGCTTCGCGGGTGGCCTGCTCGCGGCGCCAGTAGCCGGGAAAGATGTTGGGACCGCGCAGATGCACTTCTCCGGTTTCGCCGCGGGCGACCGCCTGTCCGGCGTCATCCAGGAGCTTAA
>DATGGM010000209.1:0-28643 GCA_035308525.1 Bryobacteraceae bacterium | reverse complement strand
TGACGGCGATCAGGACCAGTCCGACCCATCCGCCGGCGGGCTGCCAGAGGGCCGCGAAGCCGTTGCGATAGGCGTTCTCGCCGCCGGCGAAGAGACTGCCGGCGCCGATCCAGGAAGAGAGCAGGGTGAAGACCAGAACGGGCCAGGCGAGCTGGCGGCCGGCCACCAGGAAATCGGCCTGGTTGCGGACGGAGCGGGAGCGCACCAGGGCGGTGCCCAGCAGGACAGCGACGATGATGGACAGGACTACGGCGTAGATCATTTTGTCGCCTCAGGGTTGGCCATTTTCATTTCCAGCAAGGCCTGATCAACCCCCTCGATCTCGATGACTTTGGTCCGGCTTGACAAGCCTAACACGATCCGCACGCGCGATTGGGGCACACCGGCGAGGTCCGCGAAGAAGCCTATGCAGGCCTGGTTGGCTTTGCCGTCGGCGGGCGGCGCCGCCAAATCCAGCTTCCAGGCTTCGCCGAGACGGCCGGCGATGCGTGTGCGGCGGGCGCGCGGATGCACTTTCACCGCGATACGCGCCATTCGATCCGGGCCCGCAGGTTGGCGACGCCGGCGGCGGCGCGGGCATCGACCACTTCGAAGAGGATTACGTCATCCAGCCAGTCGTGACTGGATCCATCCGGGTTTTGGGTAGCCACGGTGAGCGTATAGGACTGCGGCGTAAGCCAGCACTCGAAGTGGAAATCCACGGCCAGCTCGTCGCCCGCATTGTAGCTGCCGAGGTGCTTCTTCTCGATGCGGGTGTTGGTGCCGTAGACCTCCATGCCGATGCGGGTGCGAATAAGGATGCCCACCATGGGATCGCAGGCGGGCTGATAGAAACGGCAGCGCACGCGCACGGTGACGGGCTGGCCGCCCAGGACCGACTCGACCGGCGCGCCATCGGCATTGAGAAGCTCGACGCCCAGGATCTCGCTGCGGCCATCGCCATGGCGGTAACTGGCTTCGAAGCGCTGCTGCTTCTGCCGGCGGGCCTGCTGTTGATCGAGCACCAGCCCTATGTAGCGGTTGATGACATCGCTGGGCGCGCCCTGAGCGGCGATGCGGCCGTGGAGCAGCAGGATGGCGCGATCGGAAAGCTGCTTGACGAGGCCGAGATCGTGGGAGACGAACAGCACCGTGATTTTGCGCTCGCGCAGCTCTTCGAACTTGCGGACGCAGCGGTTGGCGAAGACCGCGTCGCCCACGGCGAGGGCTTCATCCACGATAAGGATTTCGGGATCGACGTGGATGGCGGTGGCAAAGGCCAGGCGCACGTACATGCCGCTCGAATACTCCTTGACGGGGCGGGCGATGAACTCGCCGATCTCGGCGAAGGCCTCGATAGAGGGCATGGCGCGCTCGATTTCGGCGCGGGTGAGGCCCAGGATTTCGCCGTTCAGGAAGACGTTCTCGCGGCCGGTGAATTCGGGGTTGAAGCCGGCGCCGAGTTCGAGGAGGGCGGCGATGCGTCCCCGCGCGACCACGCGGCCCTGGGTGGGCTGCAGGATGCCGGCGACGATCTGGAGCAGGGTACTCTTGCCGGAGCCGTTGGGTCCGACCAGGGCGAGCGTCTCACCCTTTTCGACCTGGAAGCCGATATCTCGCAGCGCCCAGAAATCGGTGTGGAAGGGGCGGCGGACGAAGGGGAGGGCCTCGCGCAGGCGGTCGGAGGGGCTGCGGTAGAGCTTGTAGAGCTTGGAGACGTTTTGCAGGAGGACCACTGGTATTATTCTAGGCGAGCTATGCCGCATCGGCGGCGATGTCAGCCGCTCCGCAGGTTCAGGAAGCTTTTTTGACGGGCGGGGGTACGGGATGCTTCTTCTCCGTGGCCTGACCTTCTTTCAGCAGCGTCTCGATCTGGTCGCGCAGGTGTTTTTCCTGGTCTTCGGCGAAGAACTTGTCGTCGCCGCCGTACTGCGCGCGAATGGTTCCCTGCCGGTCGATGAAGACCAACTGCGGCATGAACAGCTTGAACATGGGATCATGCTGCAGGAACCCGAGCACCACGTTGTAATTGTTGAAGCCCACCGGGAAAGTGGGATGGAAGCGCTGGATAAAGTCCGGCAGGTTCATAGCGGCCATGTCTTCGGTGGCGCTGGCCAGCACCTGGAGACCGCGCGGGGCGAATTCGTTCTGCAGGGCCGAGAGGTAGCCGACGGTCTTCTGGCAGTGCGGGCAAGTAGTCAGGATGAAGGCCAGCACACACACTTTGCCTTTGTACTGGCTCAAATGGATTTTCTGGCCGTTGTTGATGGTGTCGACGGCGAAATCCGGGGAGGGACGCGGGACTTCGGCGGCCATTGCCGGGGCCGCGGCCAGGCACGCGCCGGCCAGCACACAGAGGAAACGGCGGTTCAGCATAAAGCCAAGTTTATCGCACCGGCGCCAGCGAGTTCTCCGCGCCTTCCACGCTGCTGACGACGCTGCCGGCCAGTTGCACCTGGAAGTGTCCGTCGTCGCCGGTTCCGGCAAGCTGGGTGTCGCTCTCGGATTGGATCTCCAGATGCTTCCACTTTTTGCCGAGCAGCTGACGGTAGGTCTTGAAGTAACGCGCGGCGGCAGCGGCATCGTCCCATTCGACGGCGTACAGCAAGACCACGCGTTCCGGCGAGTGGTGCTCCATCAGGGCATATGCGCCGCCCCGCCAGTGCGGCGAGAGGGCCGCGGACTCGTCTTTGCTGCTGTATTGTTCCAACAGGATGGCGTGATCCAATTCCCCGACGGTGCCATCGGCGATGCGCTTGTACCCATGCGCATCGGGGAGCCGCGGCAGAGCCGGATGAGCCGGCTGGTCGCCCGAAAAGTAGGTGTCCGGATGCAGGATCTGGCGGGTGCTGGCGGGCGGGCGGCGAAATACTTCTTCAAACGCCCGCTGCTTCATCCGTTGATAGACGGCATTCTGGAAGAGCAGGCCCTGGCTGTACGGGAACACCAAAGTCTGTCGCAGGTAAAGCGGCTGGCTCTCGAAAACGGGGAACTGGCTGGAGCCGGATTCGATGCCGTGCGCCATGGTTTCGAGCAGGATCGGCGAAGAGGCCAAAGACTGGCCGGCCTTGCGCGCGAGGTACTCGGCCATCAACCAGGAAGCCTGGCCTTCCATGACGGCTAATCGCGCCAGCGAACCGTCGTCACTGTTGCGGCCCTGCTTGATGAACTTTTCCAGGTTCACGTTCTGATCCGCCAGCGCGTGGCCAAGTTCGTGAACGAGGGCGGGCTCGCGGGTGATGGACGGCGTCCAATCGGTGATGAAGAGCTTCTTGCGATGGAAGTCGTAGAAAGCGGCGGCCTGCTCGGTGAGCAAGTCGACGGTGTTCTTAGCCAGATCGAAGTCCTGAGGCACCAGGCCGAACTTTTTCAGGGTAAGCTCTTCGACGCGGATCTCTTCGGGCGAAGAGGTCTCTTTGAGGCGCTTTTCCAGAAACTCTTTCACCTTGTCGCGGGTGATGATTTCGGCGGGCACCTGGCGCTTGATCTTGAAGCCGGTGATCTCCTGGAGGTCTTTCAGAATGCCGCCGATCTCGTTGAAGATCTCGCGCGCCTGGCTGGTGTCGACGCCGTCCTGGGGGGAGACCGGCGGGGCCGCGATCAGGAGCAGAAGAGCGGGGATGAGCGCGGTCCGGATAGACATTTAGCGCACCTCTCGAAATGCGTGCAAGTGCATGCGGAAGACGGCGGCCGCGGCAATGGCGAGCAAGCCGCCGGCCAGGACCGTCAGGCGCGCGCCGAAGGCCTTGGCCATGGCCCCCGCGGCCAGGCTACCGAAAGGGCCCAGGCCGACCACCGTCATGGAGTAGAGAGCCATGATGCGGCCGCGGAATTCATCAGGAATCATGGTCTGGATCAACGTATTGGCGGACGCCATCTGGCGCATCACACTATATCCGATCAGCGGCATAATTGCCAGCGAGAAGTAGAAATTGTTGGACCACGCGAACACGCAGAAGCCGGCGCCCAACAGCAGGGCGCTCCAAAAGATGACTTGGGGCAAGCTGGAGACGCGCGCCCGCCAGGCCAGAACCAAGGTGCCGGCCACGGCGCCCGCGCCCATGGCGCCCATCAGGACTCCCATGCCGCCGGATCCGCGATGGAAAATATCCTGGGCGAAGAACGGCATCAGGACCACGGCCGGCATGCTGGCGATGGTGATGGTACCCATCATGGCGAGCAGAGTGCGGACGGCGCGGTGGCCATGGACATACTTGAAGCCTTCGACCAGATGGGCCCACGGCGAGTCCGGGGCTTCGCGGGTAAATTTGGGCAAGCGCATCGCCAGCAGGCAACCGATGACTGCCAGAAAGCTGACGCCGTTGAGCAGGAAGCAGAGACCTTCGCCGACGGCCGCCACCAGCAGTCCGGCGATGGCGGGTCCAATCACGCGGGCGCCGTTGAAGATGGCTGAATTGAGCGAGATGGCATACAGGAGGTCGTCTTTGCTGGTCATCTCGATGATCAGCGACTGGCGGGCCGGCAGATCGAAGGCGTTGATCACACCCAGCAACACGGCGAGCGCCAGGATGTGGGGCACTTGCACCTTGCCGGTGAGCGTGAGAGCCGCCAGCGCGAAGGCCTGGAGCATGGAGAGGATTTGCGTGACAACGACCAGGCGGTGGCGCGAGTAGCGGTCGGCCGCCAGCCCGCCCAGAGGGCCGAGGGCGAATACCGGGATCTGCGAGCAAAACCAGGCGGTGCCCAACAACAGTTCGGAGTGCGAGATTCGATAGACCAGCCAGGCCTGCGCGACGTTTTGCATCCAGGTTCCGACGAGCGAGACAATCTGGCCGGCGAGGAAAAGGCGGAAATTGCGGTGGCGCAATGCGCGGAAGGCTTGCGCCAGGCCGGTGAGGGGCCCGGATTCTGTGGGAAGCTCCTGGAGGACCAGCGGCGGAGCATCGCTTTCACGCCCCGAGGTGGGAACCGGCATTAGTTTCAGGATAGCAGGAGCCGTTGAAGGCACCGCCTTTACGCGGATTGGAGCGAAGCCATATCAATCGAGAAGCGGTACTTCACATCGGACTTGAGCAGTCTCTGGTAGGCTTCGTTGACCTTCTGGATGGGAATGACTTCGACATCGGCGGTGATGTTGTGTGCGCCGCAGAAGTCGAGCATCTCCTGGGTTTCCGGGAGGCCGCCGATGGCCGATCCGGACAGGCTGCGGCGGGCCATGATCAGGCCGAATGCGGAGACGCCCAGGGGCTTGGGGGGAGCGCCTACAAGGGTCAGGTTGCCGTCAAGACCGAGCAGGTTGAGATAGGCGTCGATGTCGTGGTCGGCCGAGACGGCGTCGAGAATGAAGTCGAAGCTGCCGGCGTGCTTCTTCATCTCATCGGCATTGCGGGAAACGACGACTTCGTGAGCGCCGAGGCGGAGAGCGTCTTCCTTTTTATTTGGCGAGGTGGTGAAGACCACTACGTGGGCTCCGAGGGCCTGTGCAAACTTCACACCCATGTGACCCAGCCCGCCTAGGCCGACGACGCCAACCTTCTTGCCTTTGGCGACGCCCCAATGGCGCATGGGGGAATAGGTCGTGATCCCGGCACAGAGCAGCGGAGCGGCCGCGGCGAGATCGAGGTTAGAGGGGACGCGCAGAACGAAGCGCTGGTCGACTACGATGCTGGCGGAGTAGCCACCGTAGGTGACGCCACCGAGGTGCTTGTCCGGGGAGTTGAAGGTGAGCGTCATATTCGGGCAGAACTGCTCAAGGCCGGCCTGGCAGCGGGGGCAGGTGCGATCCGAGTCGACCAGGCAGCCAACCGCCGCGAGATCGCCCGGCTTGTAGCCGGTAACCGCCGAGCCCACCCTGGCGACCCGCCCGACGATCTCATGGCCGGGAACAATCGGATAGACAGTGGGCATGAACTCGCTCCACTCGTTGCGGACGGAATGAAGATCGGAGTGGCAGATGCCGCAGAACAAGATTTCGATCTGCACGTCGTGCGCGGTTGGGTCGCGCCGCGGGATGGTGGCGCCGGCAAGCGGCGAAGCCGCGCTTGTGGCGGAGTATGCTTTCGTCTGGTACATGGATTAATGCTCCTGTTGGTTGTCTTTCGGCCTGATCAGGCGTTGTTCAGGCCAGGTATTGTTCGTCGCTGACCTGCTCCATCCAGTCGACGACTTTACCGTCGAGCTTTTCCTGAATGGCTATGTGGGTCATGGCCGTGGTGGGCGCGGAGCCGTGCCAGTGCTTCTCGCCGGGCGGAAACCAGACCACATCACCGGGCCGGATCTCCTCGACGGGTCCGCCCCAGCGCTGTGCCCGTCCGCTGCCGGCGGTTACGATGAGGGTCTGGCCCAGTGGGTGGGTGTGCCAGGCAGTCCTGGCACCCGGCTCGAAAGTAACGCTGGCACCTTGCACAAGCGCCGGATCGGGCGCCTGAAAAAGCGGATCGATACGTACCCTGCCAGTGAACCAATCTGACGGTCCATGGGCGGAAGGTTGGGAGCCGATTCTCTTGATTTCCATTTCTTGAACTCCTTCGCGTGGCGGCTCACCGGCCGGTCAGCTGCTCGAATTGCTCGGGATATCGAGCCCCTTGCACCGTGATCTTCGAGGCGGCGCTGCCGATGTCCCGGAGATCTTCCGCGGTAAGTTGGACGGCGGCCGCTCCGATGTTCTCCTCCAGCCGCGCCAGTTTCGTGGTGCCGGGTATTGGAACAATCCACGGCTTCTGGGCCAGCAGCCAGGCGAGCGCAATCTGCGCCGGGGTGGCCTTCTTGCGTTCCGCGATGCCGGCGAGCAGATTCACCAGGGCCTGATTCGCCTTGAGAGCCTCGGGGGTGAAGCGGGGCAGGATGCTGCGGAAATCGGAGCTGTCTATCCTGGTGTTCTCGTTCATCTTTCCGGTGAGGAAGCCCTTACCCAGAGGGCTATACGGGACGAAGCCGATCCCAAGCTCCTCTACGGCCGGCAGCACTTCTTTTTCAGGGCCCTTGGTCCACAGCGAGTATTCGCTCTGAAGGGCGGTGACCGGCTGGACAGCGTGCGCGCGGCGAATTGTTTTGGCTCCGGCTTCAGAAAGACCGAAGTGCTTGACCTTACCTTCCCGAATCAGGTCTTTCACTGCCCCGGCCACATCTTCGATGGGCACGTCGGGGTCGACACGGTGCTGATAGAACAGATCGATGGCATCCACCTTGAGCCGCTTCAGGGAGCCCTCGGCGACCTGCTTGATGTGCTCCGGCCGGCTATCCAGCCCGGCTTGTTTGCCGGTATTCGGATCGAGTTTGAACCCGAACTTGGTGGCAATCACCACCTGCTCACGGAAGGGAGCCAGAGCTTCGCCTACCAGTTCTTCGTTGATGAACGGGCCGTACACTTCCGCGGTATCGAAAAACGTGACGCCGCGTTCCACGGCTGCCCGGATCACCGGGATCATCTCCTGCTTGTCCTTGGCCGGGCCGTAACCGAAACTCATTCCCATGCAGCCGAGCCCCAGAGCTGAAACCTCCAGACCGCTCTTTCCGAGTTGGCGCTTCTGCATCGTTTCTCCCTCATCTCGAGTGTAAAGTCGAGCGCCGTGGAAGCGGTATCCCGATCCTTCCTATTTATTGCCTATTCCTGTTGCATAGTTGATTCACGCACGGCGTCCGCAGCTATTATAGAGTTGAGGTGGGCGAGACCTTAACCGTGAAGAACCGCACTGAAGACGCTGCACAGTTGCCGGATCGAGCGCGCGAATTGCGAGCAGAGCTGGCTCGAAAGGTTGCCTTGTTTATCGGCTCCGCAGAGAACCGGGCAACGGATATTCCCGGGCTATCGCTCCACCGGCGGACCACCCCTACCGCTCGGTGCTCGATGACCTACGAGCCGAGCGTGACGGTGATTGCACAGGGGAGGAAGCGCGTAGAACTCGGCCGCAACATCTTCATCTACGATGCGTCGCGATTCCTGCTGACGTCGGTGGATTTGCCGGTCGTCAGCCGGGTGATCGAGGCGAGTGAAAAGGCGCCCTGCCTGGCGCTGTCGCTCAAACTCGAAATGCCCATGGTCCGGGAACTTCTCAGCCGGGAGGAGATTCAGGCGCCTGCAGCGCTGCCGGAGAGTCCTGGGATGGCCACCGGCGAGACCACGGCGGAATTACTCAGCGCATGCTGCCGGCTGGTGGACCTGCTGGGCAACCCGCGGGACATCCCCTTTCTCAGCGGCCTCATTCAGCGCGAGATCATCTATCGAATCCTGCAGAGCGCGGAGGGGGCACGCCTGCGGGCGATTGCCACACAAGGAGAGCAAAGCCACCGGACGGCAAAGGCGATCGCCTGGATCAGGGCGAACTATGCGAAGCCGGTACGAGTGGAAGATCTCGCGGAAATCGCGGGCATGGGCGTGTCCACGCTGCACCATCATTTCCGGGTGCTGACGGCGGCGAGTCCTCTTCAGTATCAGAAACAGCTTCGGTTACAGGCAGCGCGGGGACGTATGCTGATGGATGGTCTGGACGCCGCAAGTGCGGCCTTTGAGGTCGGGTATGAGAGCGCCAGCCAATTTAACCGGGAATACAGCCGTTTCTTCGGCCAGCCGCCGATGCGGGACATGCGGACGCTTCGGAGGCCGGGCGCCGCGCAGTTGGAGTCGGTGAGTGGCGGGTAAATTAGAATAGAGGCATGACGCGACACTTCTTGGGCGCCGGGGTTTTGGCCCTGCTCGCCTTGTTGGCGGCCCGTGCGCAGGATCTGGCTGCTACGCCACCCATGGGCTGGAATAGCTGGAATCATTTCGAAGCCAAGATCGACGACCGGACGGTGCGTGAAATCGCCGATGCCGTGGTCTCCACCGGCCTGAAGGATGCGGGCTATATCTACGTAAATATCGACGACACCTGGCAGGACCAGCGGGACGCGCAAGGGAACATCCGGACGAACCCGAGATTTCCGGACATGAAGGCGCTGGCGGAATATGTGCACGGCAAAGGGCTGAAGCTGGGCATCTACTCGTCGCCGGGGCCCAAGACCTGCGCCGATTATGAGGGCAGCTACAAGCACGAGGAACAGGATGCGCGGACCTACGCGGCCTGGGGGATCGACTATCTGAAGTACGACTGGTGCAGCGCGGACAAGGTTTATCCGCGCAGCGACATGCCCAGGGTCTATAAGGTGATGGCGGACGCCTTGAAGGCCACCGGCCGGCCCATGGTCTTCAGCTTGTGCCAGTACGGCATCGATAAGGTATGGGAATGGGGACCGGCCGCGGGCGGCAACCTATGGCGCACCACGGGCGACATTTCCGATAACTGGAAAAGCATGGAGTCGATCGGGTTCAAGCAGAACGGGCTGGAGAAATTCGCGGGGCCGGGCCATTGGAACGATCCCGACATGCTGGAGGTCGGCAATGGAGGCATGACCGCCACGGAATACCGCACGCATATGAGCCTGTGGAGCCTGCTGGCCGCGCCGCTGCTGGCAGGCAACGATCTGCGCAGCATGACGCCGGAGACGCTGGCGATTCTGACGAACCGCGAAGTGCTGGCGCTCGACCAGGACACGCTGGGCAAGCAGGGATACCGGGTAGAGCAGGTGGGCGCCACGGAGGTTTGGGCCAAACCGCTGGCGGGCGGCGAGTGGGCCGTAGGACTATTCAATCGCGGGCCGGAAGCGGCCAAGGTGACCGTGCCATGGAAGGATCTGGGACTGACCGGCAAGCATAAGGTGCGCGACCTGTGGGCGCATGAGGAGCGCGGCAGCCCGAAGGACGAGTTCTGGTATCAAGTGCCGTCGCACGGCGTGGTGCTGCTACGCGTGAAGTAGGTCGAAGCCGGCAGCGCCCTTCAGGCCACGGTCAAATGTGACGCAGGCTTGGCAACCGGCCGTGCGGCAGATCTCACCGATCAGATAATGCGAGAGGCCTGCTTTTCCGCGCAGCCCCTTCATGTCCTCGAGTAGCCGCGCGCAATCGCCTCATCTCCTGCACGGAGACGGGAGTCTTTCGATTATGGCGGACCATGCCCTCAGCACGCGAAAGTCCAGGTTGCGGGGGCGCATCACGACCTGGCCGTCTTTGCCCACCTGGAATTCGACGCGCTGCCCGGTCCGCAGCCGATGGTTTCCGGGCCCGCCGCGGTCCACTGCCCTGTGCTACATTTCACCGCATGAAGTTCTTCGCCAATTCACTGGTCCTGGCGCTGGCCGTGCTGCCGGCGCACGCGCAGCTCTTCACCTTCAGTCATGATGAAATGCTGAAGTACACGGCGCATAATCCCTTCGAGCGCTTCGCCGACGGGCGGCCCAAGGTGCCGGATGCGTTGCTCGAAAAAGTGAAAGGGCTGTCGGCGGAAGAAGTCTGGGCGGTGCTGCCGGGCGGCGGCTTTCACAACCAGTACGAAGGCAATTTCCGTATTCTGCATCCGGAGCGCAAGCTGGTGGGACGCGCGGTCACCGCGGTTTTCATGCCGTCGCGGCCGGACGTCGCCGATGTCATGGACGCAGACGCCAAGGCCGGGGGATTGCGGGATAACGGCAACCAGCGGGTCCTCGATCTGCTGCAGCCGGGCGACGTGCTGGTGGTGGATCTGTTCGGCAAGATCGAGGAAGGCACCATCGTGGGCGACAACCTGGCTACCTATATTTACGCGACTACGGGGACGGGCCTGGTGGTGGACGGCGCCATACGCGACCTGGAGGGCATTCAGCCTATCGGGATGCCGGTGTACTGCCGGGGCGTGCATCCGACGCCGATCCGCAACGTGATGCTGACAGGAATCAACGTACCGGTGCGCATCGGCGGCGCGACGGTGATGCCCGGCGACGTGGTATTCGGCGACAGCGAGGGCGTGTACTTCATTCCGCCGCAGATGGTGAAGCAGGTGGTGGACCGGGCCGATGAGACGCATATCCACGACGAATGGACGCAGGAGAAATTCAAGACCAGGAAATACAAGTCGACGGATGTTTATCCCAGCCCACGGGACGCGGCCTTGAAGAGAGAGTACGAAGAATATAAGAAGCAGAAACAGGGGCAACCGCAATGAGAGTCAGAAGCCTTCTTCTTTTAGGTTTGGGACTGCTGTGGATCACGCACCTGATCGCGGCCAACTGGCTTTCTTACGGTCACGATCCGCAACGCACGGGCTGGAGTCCGCAGGAAACCGACATCAACCGGGATAATGCGAAGTCGATCACACTGCTGTGGAAAGCGCATCTGGATAACCAGGCGCGGGAACTGAATTCGCTGACGGCGCCAATCAACGTGGAGTGGGTGACCACGGACAAGGGCATGGCGGAGATCGTGATTGTGGGAGGCGCTTCCGACAATCTTTTCGCGCTGGACGCCAACTCCGGTAAACTCATCTGGAAGAAATCGTTCGAGATGGAGGGCAAGCCCCGGCAGGAGCCGTTCTGGCTTTGCCCCAACGCGCTGAATGACACGCCGCTGATCCGCAAAGACGGGCTGGCGGCCACGGTGTTCGTCATCTCGAGCGACGGCAAACTGCACACGCTGAACGTCATCAACGGCGAGGATCGCACGCCGCCGCTGAAGTTCGTGCCGCCGTTTTCGAAGAACTGGAGCCTGAACCTGGTGGGCAACGTTCTGTACACCAACACGTCGCAGGGCTGCAACGGCGCGCGTTCCGGCGTGCATGCCATGGACCTCGGCTCGGCGGACCATCACACGGTGTTCTTTCCTTCGGCGAACGGGGGCGCGGGAATTTGGGGACGCGCGGGCGTGGCGGTCAGCAAGGGCGGCATGGTTTTCGCGCAGACCGGCGACGGGTCGTACGATGCAGCTAAAGGCCAGTTTCCCGACACCATATTGCAGCTTTCGATGAAGGATCTGAAGCTGGTGGACTATTTCACGCCGTCGAATCACAATTACCTGACGCGGAAGGATCTGGACCTGGGATCCACTTCGCCCACGGTATTCTCGCTGGGCGGGCGCGAGGTCGTGGCGGCGGGCGGCAAGGAGGGCGTGATCTACCTGCTGGATGCGGAGCACATCGGCGGACCGGATCACAAAACGCCGCTGTACCGCAGTCCGCTGCTGGCGAACGAAGACGCGGATTTCGCCGGCCGCGGATTCTGGGGCGCTTTCGCCACCGCGGAGGACGAGCAGAAGAACCGCTGGCTGTATGCGCCCGCGCTGGGGGCGGCGGCCAGCGGAGTAAAGTTCCCGGTGACCAACGGCGATGCGCCGAACGGCAGCATCATGGCGCTGCGGGTGACCGAAAAGGACGGCAGGTACGAAGCGGCGCCGGCGTGGATGTCGCGCGACATGAATCTGCCGGAGCCGCCTATTGTGGCGGGCGGCCTGGTGTTCGCGATTTCGAATGGCGAGTTCGCGCGGCAGTCGAAGGGGACGGACGGCGGTTTGTACAGTTCGGCGGAGCGCGCCGCCAAGCACGTGGGACACGCGGTGCTCTACGCGTTCGACGCCACCACCGGGAAAGAGCTGTACTCGAGCGGGGAGAGCATGCCGGGCTGGACGCACTTCAGCGGGATTTCGATTTCAGGCGGCAAGGTGTTTGTGACCACCTGGGATTCGAATATCTATGCATTCGGGGTGAAGGAATAGCCGCTACCCGCTATCCTGAGACTTGGCCGAGGGCTCCTATCTTTATTGCGACGTCAGCCTGCCGGTTCCGCTCGACCAGCCTTTCACCTATGCTCTTCCCGAGACGCTGCGGCACCGGGTGAAGCCGGGCTGCCGCGTGCTGGTGCCATTCGGCACCCGCAAGCTGACGGGCGTGGTCCTGCGCTGTCACGACGACGCGCCGGAAGTCGCCACCCGCGAAGCGCTGCGGCTGATCGACGCCGAGCCGGTACTGGACGCGCAATTGCTCGCCCTTGGCAAATGGATCGGGGGCTACTATTGCGCGCCGCTGGGCGAAGTGCTGCGCGGCATGCTGCCGCTGGCGTCCGAGATCCGGCAGGGTAAAGTCTATTCGCTCACGGACGCGGGCCGGGATGCCGCGCGGCAGCTTCTGTTCGATTCATCGGGGGGAGATCCGGTGGTGCAGATCCTGCGCATGCTGGATCAACGGCCGCTCTCGGCCGCGTACATCGAGCGCAAGCTGCCGCTGGCCGTGAATGCCTTGCGCGCGCTGGAGCGCAAACACTTCGTGGCGGTGGAGCAGGTGCAGACGGAGCGCGATCCGCTGCGCGCGCCTTCCGGGCGGCTGCGGGTGGAACTGACGGGGGCCAAGCCGGCCGGGAAGCCGGGAAAGCCGGAGCGCGAGCTGCTGGCCTTTCTGGAACTGCATCCGGGGTCGCACAACTTGAAGGATCTGGAATCCATGGTGCGGGATGCCAGCGCGGCAGCCCGGTCGCTGGCGCGCAAAAAGCTGGTGTCGCTGCGGCCGGAACCGTTGGCTATCGGTGCGGGGGCGGTGCGCCCGCCGCATGTGCTGAACCCCGCGCAGGCCGCCGCATTCGACGAGATCCGCGCCGCCATTGAGGCGCACGAATTCCGAACTTTTCTGTTGCACGGCGTGACCGGATCGGGCAAGACAGAGGTGTACCTGAACGCCATCGATGGGGCCCTCGCACAAGGACGCAGCGCGCTGCTACTGGTGCCGGAAATCGCCCTGACGCCCGCCGTGGCCGGGCAGTTCTTCAGCCGTTTTGGCGACCGGGTGGCGATTCTGCACAGCGCGTTCAGCGACTCCGAGCGGTCGGACCAGTGGCGGCGGATCCGCGCGGGCGCGGCTTCGGTGGTGGTGGGCACGCGCTCCGGCATCTTCGCGCCCATGCGCGATCTGGGATTGATCGTGGTGGACGAGGAGCACGACGGGAGTTACAAGCAGGAGGAGACGCCGCGCTATAACGGCCGCGATGTGGCCATCGTGCGGGCGCAGGCGGCCGGAGCGTGCGTGGTGCTGGGCTCCGCCACGCCCAGCCTGGAGAGCCGCTATAACGCCGAGCGCGGCAAGTACAGATTGCTGGAACTGCCCGGGCGCATCCAGGCGCGGCCCATGCCGCAGGTGGAACTGATCGACATGCGCACGGAGTTTCTGGAGACGCGCAAGCAGGCCACATTCTCGCGGCGGCTGCTGGAGGCCGTGGCGCATCGCCTGGACAATGGCGAGCAGACTATCATTCTGCTGAACCGCCGCGGATTTTCCAGTTTCGTCGCATGCCGGTCGTGCGGAGAGCGGGTGCAGTGCGCGAACTGCTCGGTCACGCTGACGTTTCATCGCCGGGACCGGCGGCTGCTCTGCCACTACTGCAACTACGCCGAGCGCGTGCCCACGCACTGCCCCAAGTGCCAGAGCGAGCACATCTACTTTCTGGGGGTGGGATCGGAGAAGGTGGAAGACGAGCTGCATCGGGAGTTTCCGAAAGCCCGCATCGCGCGGCTGGATCGCGACACGGCCACGGCCAAGCGCCAGTATGAAGCCATCCTGCAGGGATTTCGCGAGCGTTCGTACGACATCCTGGTGGGCACGCAGATGATCGCCAAGGGGCACGATATCCCGAACGTGACGCTGGTGGGAGTGGTGTCCGCCGACGTGGGCCTGGGGCTGCCGGATTTCCGCGCGGCGGAGCGCACGTTCCAATTGCTGACGCAGGTGGCCGGGCGCGCCGGGCGAGGCAACCTGCCGGGCATTGTGTTGATTCAGACGATCAATCCGGATCACTATGCGGTGCGCATGGCTGCCGCCCAGGACTACCAGACGTTTTACGAGAAGGAACTGCAGTTCCGGCGCATGATGCACTATCCGCCGTTCAGCGCCATGGCCAATATCCTGGTGCGCACGGAGCAGCAGGAACAAGCGCTGCGGCTGAGCACGGAACTGGGCCACTTTCTGACGCCTGCGCCGGAGAAGATTAAAATCATGGGACCGGCGGAGGCGCCGGTGCCGCGGCTGAAGAACGAATACCGCTACCAGTTCCTGATCAAGGCGGCCAGCCGCAAGGCGCTCAATGAGCTGCTGCAACGGGCGCAGGGGTTCGCACGGGAGAAGAAGTGGAGTGCAACGGCGCTGGTGATCGATGTGGATCCGCTGACTCTGTTGTAAGCGCTACCGGACAGGCCAGTAGCCGGCGCGGCTGCGGACTACCAGGTCGGGCCGGTGGCGCACGGTCACGCGGATCTGGTGGAACTCGGCGGCGTCGGA
Source organism: Bryobacteraceae bacterium (assembly GCA_035308525.1). Classification (GTDB taxonomy): domain Bacteria; phylum Acidobacteriota; class Terriglobia; order Bryobacterales; family Bryobacteraceae; genus Bog-159. The sequence goes on along the minus strand of DATGGM010000209.1, from coordinate 13,605 downwards.
ATGGGGCGGCGTGAAGCTCAGCAGGTATTGATTGTGGATCTCTTCACCGAGACTCTCGATCACCTCTTCCAGACTCTTCTGCTTTAGAAACGATACACGGCGTCCGCCGGTGTACTTCGCAAAGGCTTCGGCGACATCGGTTTTGGCTAGCGCCCGCATCTCGCCGAAGACGGCCATCAGATGGGTGTCCCCCCATTCGGGATCGCGGGGTTTGCAGTTTTCGCCGCGGGCGTCGCAGACGGGCTCCCATCTGGCGGTAAACGGAGTGAGAAAGCGCGAGTAAGTGATGAAGTAAACCGTGATATTGTCGCGCTGCGCGCGGGATATCACTTGTTCCAGCGGCGTCTGGCTGCCGCGGTCTTTGCTCTCCCCGATTACGAACACGACTTTGCGGTTGTCCTTCTTCCCGGCGAGAAGATCGACGGCTTTGGCCACCGCGTCGATGGCGCTGCCGCCCGAGCCGCGTGCCTTGGATTGCTGGAATACGGCTTCGAGGACGGCCGTGTCCGAAGTGAAACCCTGCGCCAGGGTGACGTCGTGGCCGTACCAGATGACGGCGGCCTGGCCGCGCTCGCCCGCGACCAGCGGTTCGATCATGCTGCCGACCTTCTTGATCTTGTCGAGGGCAGCCCAGGCCTCCTGAGTGGACTGCACGGCTACCACCAGGGAAATGGGCTCGGTCAGCTCATCCACCTGAATCTGGCGGGGCACATTGTTGTCCAAAAGCAGCAGGTCGGAGGGCGTGAGGTTGCGGACGTAGCGGCCGGCGCGGTCGACAATGGTGGTAGGAGCGACGACCAGCGGGACGGTGGTTTTGAGGGTGGTTTCCTGGGCGAACGAGAGGGATGCCACAGCGCAGAGGACGGGTGACAGCCGGCGGGCGGCGCGCATGCCGGGGTTTGTAGCACGCCGAGTGCCGGGTCATCGACGTTATTCGTGGCTGAGCTAAGTGGTTCCGTGAGCGAGTGGCAGAGAGCGGTCACCGTGAGCGCCGGCAGTAGCCTCACCATTAACCCGAACCTCGAGAAGCAATAGACAACTTACGCGCCCGCTTGTGCGGGACGAAATCAGGGAGTATAGTGCTTTCGACGGAGGATGTATGCGGCTTCACTCCAAATGGTTAATGCTCCTTGGTGCGGGCTCTTTGCTACTGGCTGGTTGCGGCGGGCAGCATACTCCCGATGAAAAGTACTACCTGGTTTCCGTCAACATCAAGGTGCCGTACTGGCAAGCGGCGAATGCGGGCATGATGGCGGCGGCCAAGGAACTGGGCGTGCAGGCCGAGCTCGGCGGTCCGGATACCTACGACCCCAAGGCAGAGCTGGAGGAGTTCCGGCGCGTGGCCAAACTGAAGCCGGCTGGGATCCTGGTCTCGGCGGCCGATGCGGGCATGATGACGCCGGATATCGACGCGGCGGTGGACGCCGGCATCCCCGTGATTACGATGGATGCCGATGCGACGATGAGCAAGCGGCTCACTTTCATCGGCACGAATAACTATGATGCCGGCCAGATCGGCGGCAGGCTGGTTGTCAAGCTGCTGAACGGGAAGGGCAACGTGGTGGTGTTGACGATGCCCGGGCAAGCCAACCTGGACGAGCGGCTGCACGGCTACCAGGCCGTGTTTTTGGATCATCCGGGAGTCAAGATTACAGAAGTCGTGGACATCCAGGGCAAGCCGCAAACGGCATTCGATACGACCGCCGCCATGCTGGATAAGGATCCGAAGAAGGTGGATGCTTTCGTGTGTCTGGAAGCCATCGCGGGCAAGGAAGTCGCGGAGGTGGTGACCCGCGCCAAGATGCCGAAAACCATCGTGGCGATGGACACCGATCAGGGAACGCTCGAGTGGGTGCAGAAGGGAGTGATCGCGGCGACCGTGGCGCAAAAGCCGTTCACCATGGGATTGGTGGGGACGAAGATGCTCGACGATCTGCACCATCATCCGCTTAGCCGCCTGGGCGCGAACTGGGCGGAAGATCCGTTCGCACACATTCCGCGATCGCTGGATACGGGAGTCACGCTGATCGATAAGGGGTCGGTGGATCTGTTCATGAAGGCGCGGGACAGCGCTACTTCCGGCAAGAGTTAGCGGCTGGAACGGATCATGGCGCAGAGCGCAACCATCGCGTGGCAGGAGAGGGCAGCGGTTCAACCCACAGCCGTGCCCTGGTATATCTGGGCCTGCGTGTTGGCCGTGACTTCGGCCTCGTTTGGCGGGGTTTGGGACATCTCCTGGCACGAAAGCATCGGCCGGGATACTTTCTGGACGGCGCCGCATTTATTCATTCACTTCGGCGGCATACTGGCCGGCGGGGCGGCGGCCTGGCTGATCTTCAGCACCACGTTCAGCCGCGCGCCCAAGCAGCGCATGGGCGCGGTGCGCATCTGGGGCTTTTACGGACCGCTGGGCGCGTTCCTGTGCTGCTGGGGCGGGGCGGCCATGGTCACTTCGGCGCCGTTCGATAACTGGTGGCATACGGCCTACGGACTGGATGTCAAGATCCTGAGCCCGCCGCATATCGTGCTGATCCTGGGACTGATGGCCATCCGATTCGGCGTAGTGGTTTTGATCCTGGCGGAGATCAGCCGGGCCAGCGGCGTATTGAGGCAAAAACTACAGTGGCTGCTGCTCTACGCTTTCACGTACCTGCTGGGGATAGCCATCGCAGTATTCCAGGAATATACGTTCACCGACTACATGCATAGCGCAGTATTTTACCTGCTGATGTCGCTGTTCGCTCCCATGTTCCTGGTGGCCGTGACTCAAGTTTCGGAGTTCCGGTGGGCGGCCACCGGGATTGCGGCTATCTTCACAGCGCTGAACCTGCTATTTCTCTGGCTGCTGCCGCTGTTTCCGGCCGAGCCGAAGCTGGGCCCGGTGTTTCACCATGTGACGAGCTTTATCCCGCCGCCTTTTCCGCTGCTGGTGATTGTGCCGGCGCTGGCCATGGACCTGGTACGTCCCCGGGTACAGGACTGGAGAGGCGGGGGCCGCGCGGTGGTGCTTGGCGCGGCGTTTTTGGGAACCTTCGCGGTGGTGCAATGGCCGTTCGGGGACTTTCTGCAATCGCCGGCGGCGCGCAACTGGGTCTTCGGCACCCATTACTTCCCGTTCTTCGTCCCGCTGACCGATAACTGGGTGCGATACGTGTACACGCAGGTGGAAGACACCGGGGCCGAATTCTGGTTACGGATGGCGCTGGCGCTGGCGGCCGCCATGCTCAGCGCGCGCGCAGGCCTGTCGCTGGGTGACTGGATGGGGCGGGTGCGGCGGTAGCCTTGCAATCGGCATTGTGCTGTGTTACTGCATTCATCGGAGGTATATCCATGACTGATAAGGCTTACCGAACGGTAGCTGTTTGGGTCCTCCTGGCAGCGAGCCTGATCCTGTTATCCTGCTCAGGCAGTAATACGCCGGAGCCCGGTACGCCGGCGTTCTACTGGGGCGCCGCCAAAGACACCTATGCCGTGGGCGACTATCAAAAGACAGTCGAGAATCTTGGCAGTATCGTGTCCGGGCAGAGTGAATTCGTGGCGCGCGCGCAGCCCTGGTTATTGGTTCTGAGTTCCGGCATGGCGCAGGGAAACATGGACCTGGCGCAGGCGTTCGATACCGGCGGTCATGCGAACCACACACAGACCGCGAACTTTCACCGCGCGGTGAACACTTACCGCGGCAACGCCAATACACTGGCGCTGCAGTTTGCAGAGAATTTCTCGAAGTTTCAAGGCAAGGACGAATATGTGACCCTGGCTTTTGCGTATCCCACGGGGAGTCCCACCGAAGTCGTTTTGCTGAACAAAGTGGCCGGCGGATCCTGGCTAACCGACGCCGAGCTTGAGACCGCCCAAAAGCGAGCCATCGAGCATGCCGTACTGCTGGCGACATGCCAGGCGGCGGGCGCCAAGAATGATCCCGCCAAGGCCCTGGATCTTCTCAAGACAGGCGACGCCAAGGTGCCTCGCGCCACCTTCGTGCAGGCCATGGCGAGCGCTTTGTTTGACCAGTCGCAGCTTTACGCACACGATAAGTTGGATCAACCCGACAAGCTGAAAATCTTCTGCGGGAGAGCACAGGAGGCTCTGAAGCAAGTGCCGCCTTCGAAAGAGAGCGCGGACCTCGACAAGAAGATTCAGGCGGCACTGAAGAAAGTCAAGGCCTAGCGGCCAGGCATTCTCCTGCGCCGGATGCGCACAGGCGGAAACAGATCAGGTGACCGCTCTCGGCGATTACGGAATGGTTGAGTTGCCCGGCCACGCAGGTGCGATAGGCGGCCTTATCCAGCACGAAAACCTGCGCCGGCCTGTTGCGCAAAGCGTCTAATAGTTCCGGCCGGCTGAACAGGCGGACGAGAAACCGATCGCCGTACCACTGAAACTGGTTGTCTTCATCGAACCGCGGCTGGCCGTCATCGTAGAAGGCGACGCGCTCTCCGGGCTGTGTGGCGGCGGTGGCCGCGCGGGCGATCGGCCGGGTTTCGGCAGCTTCTAAGTGCGTGCGGGGGAAGGCAGCCACGGCCACCACGGCCAGAGCCAGGATGGGTGTCGCGACGCGCAGGCCCGCGCGCAGGTAGCGGACCGGCACAAACTGCTTGAGGCCCAGCGCCGCCAGGATGGCGAAGGCCGGATAGGCAGGAAGCATGTATCGCAGGACGCGGCTGCGAGCGGCGGCGCATAGGGCAAAGACAACAGCCACCCACAGGATCAGCAGCCAGAGCCGGCGATCCCGGCCGCGAATGACGGCGATGATCCCGGCAATCATGGCCGGCAGCCACGGCCAATAAGACCTGGCGAGCATCCAGGCATACTCGAAGGCGCCTGTGTAGCGGCGCCACGAGGGAGCCAAGCCGCCATAGACCTCATTGCGCAGCCACGCGGAGTGCACGGTTAGAAACCATGCTCCGAAGCTGTGAATCAGGTAGGCATACCAGGCTGTCAGGGGCAAGTACGCCAGCATCAGCGCGGGAAGCGCGTAACGCACCGGCGGCCGGCGGCGAGTGACGATCAGGTGCAATACGAAGACCGCGGGCAGCGCCAGCCCCATCATGCTGCGCGTCAACTGTGCCAGCGCCGTACACGCGCCGACGGCCAGGTACCAGCGGGGGTCGTCCTCCGTAAGCGACCAGGCGCAGACGGCGCAGAGGGCGAAGAAGGTGAACGGAACGTCGGTCATGCCGCGCGCCATGTATTTCAAGAAATAGAGGGTGGTGGCCATGACGAACATGGCTATCACGGCTGTGGCGGGGTCGCCGGTCAGCTTGCGCGCCAGCCAGTAGACCAGGATTATCGTGCCGAAGCCGCATAGAGCCGCGGGCAGACGGGCAAGCGAGTCGGAGAAGCCGAAAGCGGCAAAAAGGGAGGCTTCCATCCACTCCAGCATGGGCGGATTTTCGAGCGCGGGCTCACCGTTGCTGTGCAGGACCAACCAGTCTCCGGTGCGCAGAATGTCCTTCGCGATGTGGGCGTATTGCGCGTCGTCGTAGCCGGTGAGATCTCCAGTGCGGAGAGGGGCCAAGGCCAGAATAGCGCAGAGGATTGCCAGTATCCAGAAGTAACGGCGCGGGGTCAATGTGTGCTGCTCGTTAGCCAAGTGCCTTAGACCAGCCAGGACCAGCAACTGGCGCAAGGCAGTTTCTCTTTCGGTCCGCGGCAAAACCGCGATTCTCTGGACGACCTTCCGAACCGCTTCTTTATGGTCCCGCAATCGCGCCAGGATCGCAATTACATTATCTCCAATCCGGCCGCTTTCCAGCAGAAGGTCGCCATCCAGCTCGCGCATGTCGACCACCCGGTAGCGAACCATAGATCCGGTCCGCGCAGTCCGGTCTCCATTCGAGGGGGCGCCTCGCCCTTGAGATTCTGGACTTTGGGAAGTTCGACGTCCAGCCACTTTTAAGCTTACGTCGTAATCCTGCATGCGCGGTGGTGGGCGGCGGCCCGGTCTGTTAGGAAACCGCCGCCCCTTTTCGGGGTATGGTCACAGCCACGCGCGTCCATCGGCTGCTGCTTCAAATGTGCTTACGGAAAGGGTGGGATTGCGGGGGAATTTCTCTCACGTTCGTAACAAAGAAATTGCGTGGGCAGGTACTTCGGGCCTGCCCACGTTAGGGAAGGAAATAGTTACTTAGACGGGGTGCTGGGGGTGCTGGCGGTGCCCGTCGTCTTCTTCGAACTGTGCTTCTTGGTTCCCTTGGCCTTTTTGGCCGGGGCCGTGCTCTTCTGGTCGGGCGCCGGTTGGCTCGGGGTAGCCGGCGCGGGCGTCTGCGCAAAGGTCAATGGCAGGGTGGCGGCGGCGAAAACGATCGCGAGTAAGCTCTTTTTCATGTTGATCTCTCCTTGAGGGACTCATTTGTCCCGTCAATTCCATCTTGACGGGACGTCAGGATTTATACGATAGACTCGAGGGGCTAACCTGGGGGCGAAAGAGGGCGCGGGAATCGTTGGTCCATAGCCCCGACCAGAGCCCGCGATTAGCCTCGATAGGGGGTATCGGGTAACCGCCGTTGAGCGCCATCATGGAGTTGGAGGACTGTGAACGAATATTCACCTGCGCCGACCCAAAGCGCACTGCTGCGGATTCTGATCGCCGGATTCAGCCTGGTTATCGTACTGCTACTGGCCGGCGCAACGATCGGCCTCGGCAACATCCAGACGATTAAGGAGGGCGCCGCGAGCCTGGTGGAGGAACAGCAAGCCAGCAGCCGGCTGCTCGAGGAAGTGCACCGGCAGCAGGCCAGCCTGAGCGAAGTATTCTCGATCCTGGCGCGTGATCCGGATTCGGTCGAATACCGGAAGATCCTGTCCCAGTTGGACGAGGCGAATCAAAACATCGACCGCATCGTGGCGGAAGGCTCCCGCACGCCGCAGCGGCGCCTGTTCGATCAACTCCGCCAGACCTCGACGGCCTTCTCAGCCGAAGCGCGGCGGCTGCTCGAGGTGGAAGAGCCCGAGACGTTCTCCTCTCAAGAGCTGTTTCGCGATCACGAGGCATTCATCTCGGTGGTCGCCAAACTGATCGAAGCCAGTTACCGGCGAGCCGTGGCGGCGCAGAATCAGATCGACCATCGCTCCGCGCGCCTGGTGAAGGAATCCGCCATTTTCCTGGCCGCATTCCTGATCCTGGCCGTACTGTGCACGGTGCTGACGGTGCGCTGGACCGCCCGACTGTTGCGCCGCATGGAATGGCAGGAGACGGAATTGGGCCGCGTCTCCTGGCACATGCTGGAAGATCAGGAGAGCACGGCGCGGCGTTTCTCGCACGAACTGCACGATGAACTGGGGCAGTCGCTGACCGCGGTCAAGGCTAACCTGGCAGCGCTGGGCGCGGATGGCGGCCCGGATCGTTCCCGGCTGGAGGATTGCGTGCGGCTGGTGGACGAATCGATCGGCAATGTCCGGCAAATGTCACAACTTTTGCGGCCGACGATCCTGGACGATTTCGGCCTGGAGGCGGGGTTACGCTGGCTGTGCGAGGGCTTTCAGCACCGCACGGGCATTCAGACGGAATTCCAGTCCACGGTGACCGGCCGCCTGCCGGATGAGACCGAAACGCACCTGTTCCGGCTGGCGCAGGAAGCCCTCACCAATGTGGCGCGGCACTCCGGCGCGCGGCAGGCTGCCGTTACGCTGGATTCGCAGGGCGGCGAACTGCGCCTGTCGATACGGGATGACGGGCACGGCCTGCCGGCCGCTGGCGCGGGCCAGGGCGGCATGGGTATGATCGGGATGCGGGCCCGCGCGCGCAGTCTGGGCGGCGATGTGACCGTGCGGTCGAAGGAAGGACAAGGAGTCGAAATCGAAGTCCGGGTTCCGGCAACCAGCGCCAGGCATGAGAGAAAAGATCCGCATTCTGTTGGCTGACGATCACGCCGTGGTGCGGCAGGGATTCAAGATGATCCTGGCGGCGCAGCCCGACATGGAAATCGTGGGCGAGGCGGGCAACGGCCGCGAAGCCCTAGAACTGGCCGGCCAGTGCCAGCCCGATGTGGTCGTGATGGATGTGGGCATGCCTGAGCTGAACGGCATCGAGGCGACCCGCCGCCTGGCCGACCTGTCGCCGCGCACGCGCGTGCTGGCGCTGAGCATGCACAAGGATTCCGTCTACGTGCGCGAGATACTGCGCGCGGGCGCGCGCGGGTACCTGCTCAAGGACTCGATCGCCAGCGACCTGCTGGCCGCCGTACGCGCCGTGTCGCGCGGCGAAGGCTACCTGAGCCCCGGCGTGTCGGACGCAGTGCTGAACGATTACCGCCGGCATGTGACCGATCCCATCGACCTGTTGAGCAGCCGCGAGCGGGAAGTGCTGCAAATGATCGCCGAAGGCAAGACCAACAAGGAAATCGCCACGGTGCTCAACTTGAGTGTTTATACGGTGGATGCGCACCGCGGGCGCATCATGGAGAAGCTTAACCTGCACAGCGCCACGGACCTGGTGCGGTTTGCGGTGCGGGCCGGGCTGGTGGGTTGACCGGGCTGGCGGGCAGCCCGGCCATCACTACCATTCCTGCCCGGCTTATTGCTGGTCCGGATCCACAGGCCTGCCCGAAACCGCGGCCGGCGTTCCCTGCATGGCGCCGCGCAACACATCGTTGGCGAAGAAGAACTTGCCGTCGTTAGGGACCATCATGATCTGCACCTTGTCGCTGAGGCGCTCGGCGATGATCTTCTGGATCAGCAGCGGATTCTGGGTGAGCACCTGCGCTTCGGATTTCATGCGCACGGCGTCCGCGGCCGCCACCACCCGGATATGATCGCCCTCGGCTTCCGACATCAGTTTGCGTTTTTCCAGCTCCGCCTTGCTGTCGATCACCTTGGCCTGCGCCAGGGCTTCGGCATTCTTGACCGTGGCTTCCTTGCGCGCCTCGGATTCCAGGCGGGTCTGCTCGATCTGCTTCTGTTTGAGCGGCAGCGTGTGCTGCATGGCGTCGGCCTGCGCTTTGGCCTGTAGAACGACAATAGCGGCCTGGCCTTCAGCTTCCGTCACGCGGCGGGCCTTCTCGGCCTGGGCTTCCAACTCGGCTGCGTGTACCTGCTTCTGCTTGATCTCCATATCGATGGACATCCGGTCGTTCTCCTGTTCTTTCAACAGCAGGGACTCCAGCCCCCTGGCGTATTCGGGGGGCAACTGGATGTCGCGCAGCATGACTTCTTTTACCAGGATGCCGTCGGGCGCCAGTTTCCGGGTGATGGCGTCGGCGGCGCGCTGGCGAACCTCCTCCCGGCTGACCGCGAAGACATCGCGCACCAGGTAACCGGGCACAATCTGACGGAAAACGCTGTCCACCACGGGCGGGACCACCTCCTGGTCCACGGGCTGTGACATGTTGGAATGGATGTACGAGAGGCGTTTGGGATCCAGCCGGTAGCGGATGGAGACAGCCAACCCGAGTGGCAGTCCCTCCTTGGTTTGCACCTTGAGTATCTCGCCTTTGACCTTGGGGTCGTCGGCGGCCAGAGTGGTGAAGAGCCGGTCGCGAATGTCATACAGGGCGACATGTTGTACGAACGGAACCACGGCGTGGACGCCGGGATACAACGTGCCCGGAACGACTCCAGAGACCTGACTTACCAGAACGCCGCCAGCCCCACCCGGCACTACCGTAATCGAGGCGCTTACCAACAGCGGTAAGCAGGCAAGCAGGGTGAGCCTGACAGCCATGCGCCAGCGCAGCGCGTCCAGATTCAAAGGTTCGAGAGTACCTTCGGCGGTCCGGCGCAATCGCGCCCGATATACATCCCACAGCACGAGGCCGATGGAGCCGGCCAGCAAGCCGAGTCCAGAAGCCAGAAACAAATACTTCAGCAGCAACATCGAATACCTCCGGGATATGTGATGGCATGCCGCGGGCCACAGCGAAAATGCCCAATAAATGGGTCTTTTTGTTATTCCGTACGTGTAGAGGACCACACGCCGTGTTTGCCGGAACACGAGGGCGGGCGATCGCGTGACGCCGCTGCCCTGCTTCCCGAAATGAGTATCTCCCTAGAAATACATCGGACATACGCCTTTTGCGGGTTGTGGGTAATATGGCGCTAAGATCCGCCGCAGCACACTGATCGAATACATTAGATAGTTGATGCGTACATCTTAGTTTGCCGTTGTTCTTGTCTCATTCAGAGTCTTTGTTATAAGTGAGTTATATCTAAATTGTTCGCGGGGGCGTAACCAGATTGCTCACTATGGTTAGCGATGTGCATCCAGGGCTGCAATATGAAACCAGCTCAGGCCAGCTCTCGCGAAATTAATCCCGCTGAACTTGTGGATCGCATCATGCGTGGCGACCCAGAGGCTGAGGCGCAGCTCTATCAGGTCTTCTCGACGGGCGTTCGATTCCTGATGTTGAGGAAGCTCGGAAACGCCAGTGTGGTGGAGGATGAACTTCACACCAGCTTCATTATCACTATCGAAGCCATCCGCAATGGTGTGGTGCGCGAACCCGAGCGCTTAATGGGTTTCATTCGCACGGTCATCTCACGGCGCATCGCGGAGCACATCGACCAGCAGGTGTTCCGCCGCAATCGCATGGTGGATGCCGGGGAGTTCGTGATCCGGGACAAGCACGTGCCCACCGACCAGGCGCTCATGGAGCGGCAGCGCGGGGAAATTGCGCGCAAGGTTTTGCAGGAGATGTCCGCGAGCGACCGGGAAGTGCTGGTGCGGTTCTATCTGGAGGAGCAGACTCCGGAGCGCATCTGCCGCGAGATGCATTTGACCGGGACGCAATACCGTTTACTGAAGCATCGGGCAAAGGTCCGGTTCGCCGAGAGGGGCCACCGCAAACTGACCATCCGGCCGATATGGAGCCGGCCCACGAGCAACCCTGCGCCCGCGGCTCGCCCGGCAAACTAAAACCGGCGGCGCTAACCCCCTGCGACTTGCCGACGCGCCATCCGACCGCATACAATGATTTGCGGGCGGTTATTTTCACCGCTTCGAGGGGGACTGTGTCGGATCGGGCGTCTTTATTTCTATTCAGCTTGGTAGTGGAGATTGCGTCGCTGGCGGCGGCGGGCTGGCTATTGGCCAGCGGCCAAGCCGGCAGCGTGGACGGTCTTTTCCTTTTGCTGACCTGCCTGTTGGTAGCCCTGGCGTTCGGGCTTTACCTGGCCTTCGTGATCCGGCGGGCGATGGAACCAACGCCAGCGCCCGCTGCCCAACCGGCTAAGCCTGGCGCCGGCGCCGCAGCCAAGCCCGCCCAGAGCAAGCCGGAGCCGGTAACTCAATCGTAACGGTCAGGTAGTTTTCTTGGCCGCGGCCTTCGGAGCGGCCTTCTTGGGTGCAGCGGCCGCCGGGGCCGGACCTTCGCGCTTAAACACGATGCTGACGATCTTTACGGGCGTTTTCGGCTTGTCCTGAGCGCCGGTCGGCACGCTGATGATTTTGTGCACGACGTCCTGTCCTTCGATCACCTGGCCGAAAATCGTGTGCTTTCCGTTGAGGTGCGGGGTGGGGACATCTGTAATGAAGAACTGGCACCCGCCGGTGTGCGGCGGCCCGGTGTTGGCCATGGCCAGGCGCCCCGGAATGTCGAATTTCAGGTCGGGCGCGAATTCGTCGGGGATCGTAAAGCCGGGATCGCCCATCCCGGTCCCCATCGGATCGCCGCCCTGGATCATGAACCCGGGAATGACCCGGTGAAAGATGGTGCCCGTGTACAGCGGCCGCGTGACCATCTGGCCGGTCTTGGGATCCTTCCATGCCTTAGTGCCCCTGGCGAGCCCCACGAAATTCTTCACGGTGATCGGCGCTTCTTTCTCGTAGAACTTCACGGTAATGGCGCCCAGGGTGGTGTTTATGGTGGCGTACAGGCCGGGCTCGCGCGCGGGCGAGGCGGGGGTGGTGGCCGGCGCCGCGGCGGGGGGTGTTTGGGCGAAGAGCGTAGCCAGCGTAGCGAGTAAACCGATCATTGTTTTCATTCGAATCCTCACAGTGGAACAGCCCCTCATTCTAACCTGTTTCGGGACGTGATAACCTAGCATCCGTGACCAGATTCTGGCTTTTGCCATTGTTCGCGGCATCGCTTTTGGCGGCAGATGTGTCCGGCAAATGGACGGGCACGGTGGACGTGGAAGACCCGTCCGACGGGACCAACATCAGCACCCCTGTGCGCGCGGAACTGGAGCAGAAGGCGGACGCCATCTCGGGCAAGATCGGTCGGCAGGAAGACAGTGAGGCGGATACCCAGGCCATTCGAAACGCCAGCCTGCAGGACGGCACGCGCCTGATTTTCGAGGTCGCATCGACCGAAACCAACGGCCTGGTGAAGTTTGCGCTGAAGCTGGACGGGGATCACCTGGACGGCGAGATGAGTGGCACCATGGACGGCGTCGCGATCAGCGGGAAGGTCCATCTGACGCGCCTAAAATAGGCGCCGGATCACGCGCGGCCAAGCCCCCAAAGGCCCTGCCCCGCTTGCTAAAATAGAGGTTACACCCCACCCAAGGAGATCCATTGCCCGACCAGGAAAATCCGCCCCAGGGTCCGCCCGCGCCTCCGCCCGGCCCGCAGCTTCCGCTGGGCGGCGACGGCGACAAAAACCTCATCCCGATCAACATCGAAGACGAGATGAAGCGGTCCTACCTGGATTACGCGATGAGCGTGATCGTGGGCCGCGCCCTGCCCGACGTTCGTGACGGTTTGAAGCCGGTCCACCGCCGGATTTTGTGGGGCATGCACGAACTGGGCTTGATGCCCAACCGTCCGACGCGCAAGTGCGCCAAGGTAGTCGGCGACGTGATGGGCAAATATCACCCGCACGGCGACGCCGCCATCTATGACGCCCTGGTGCGCATGGCGCAACCGTTCAACATGCGCTACCCGCTGGTGGACGGGCAAGGCAACTTCGGATCGATGGATGGCGACCCGCCCGCGGCCCAACGGTACACGGAAGCGCGCCTGGCGCGCATCTCGAGCGCGATGATCGAAGACATCGACAAGGAGACGGTGGACTTCGCGCCGAACTACGACGAGAGCGAACAGGAACCCGAAGTGCTTCCCACGCGGGTGCCCAACCTGCTGGTGAACGGTTCGGCCGGCATAGCGGTGGGCATGGCCACCAATATCCCGCCACATAACCTAACCGAGATTATTAATGCGACGATCGCGCTGATTCACAATCCGCAAACGCCTCTGATCAAGATCCTGGAAATGGTTCAGGGACCCGATTTTCCCACCGGCGGCCTGATCCTGGGGCGGCAGGGCATTCTGGACGCTTACACCCGGGGCCGCGGCCACCTGAAAATTCGCGCGCGCGCCGCCATCGAACGCATCGGCAAGGACCGCGAGCAGATCGTGGTGACGGAGATCCCCTATCAGGTGAACCGGTCGCGGCTGGTGGAGCAGGCCGCCGCCCTGGTGAACGAGAAGAAGATCGAAGGCATCTCGGAAATCACCGACCTCAGCGACAAGGATACGCGCATCATCTTCGAACTGAAGCGCGGCGAGCAGGCCGAAGTGGTGCTGAACAACCTGTACAAGCACACCCAGTTGCAGATAGGCTTCGGGGTGATCATGCTGTGCATCGTCAACGGGCAGCCGCGCGAGCTGTGCCTGGTGGATGCCATTAAATTCTTCATCGAGCACCGCGTGGAAGTGGTGCGGCG
>DATGGM010000208.1:0-38228 GCA_035308525.1 Bryobacteraceae bacterium | reverse complement strand
GGGGACGCCACACCATCAAAGTCGGGGAGAACTTCCGCCGCAATCGCGTCAGCGACTTCGGCCTGCTCACCTCGACGACCGGTTGGTATCAGTTTAATTCGGTGGGCGACTTTGCCGCCGGCGTAACCAATCCCAATACTTTCAGCTACTACTATCAAAGCTTCACCAATATCACCACCGCGCATACCCGCCTGTACAACATCGGAGTTTACGCGCAGGATGAGTGGAGTGCCGCCAAGAACTTGAAGCTCACTTACGGCATCCGTTTCGACCGCACCGGCAACCCGCAGTGTGTGGACAACTGCTTCTCCAGGCTCACCGCCCCCTTCACCTCGTCCAGTTTCCAGAAGGGCGTGGATATCCCGTACAACCAATCCATCAACACCGGGTTGAATACCGCGTATTACGGGGTGGATGCCGTGGTTCCGCAACCTCGCCTGGGCGTAGTGTGGAGCCCGCGTGGCGGCACCAACTCCACCGTGATTCGCGCCGGATTCGGGCTGTTCGCCGATCTGGCCCCCGCTTTCCTGGTTTCTCACCTGTATAGCAACGCTCCGTATCCGTACGGCGCGCTCATCTACAACGGTGACGAAGTGGGCGATACCACCGATCCGAACAGCGCCCCGACCGGCGCGCTGAACCAGTTCAACGCCTTTAAGACCGGATTCCTCAACGGCGCCACATTGGCCCAATTGAACGCCGCGGTGCCGGGCGGATTCAGCCCCATCGGCTACTTCTCGATTCCACAGCATTTCGGCACACCCGAGTACGCCGAGTGGAGCTTCGAGGTCGAGCAGCCTATTGGCGATAAGAACGTAGTGGTGGTCACCTACACGGGGAACCACGGCTACAACCTGCTGGTGCAAAATGGCTTCGCCAATGCCGCGGCCTTCACCTCGGCGCCATTCAACGGCCTGCCAGCGGCCTCGCCCGATCCGCGCTTCTCCGGGATCACGGAGATCACCAATCAGGGCATCTCGAACTACAATGGCTTGACCGTTCAGTACCGGCGAGCCTTCTCCCACGGCTTCCAGGGTCAGATCAGTTATACCTGGAGCCACTCGCTCGACGACCTGTCCAACGGCGGTTCGGGCCTGCCCTATACCTTCACGGCCAACACCGAGACCAGCCTGATTAACCCGAACGTGCGGGCGAATTACGGTAACTCCGACTACGATATTCGCCACAACGTAGTGGGTGATTTCGTGTGGGACCTCCCCTGGAAGTTCAGCCATCACGCCCTCGATTACCTGCTGGGTAACTGGTCTCTTTCCAGCAAACTGTTTCTGCGCACGGGCGTTCCAGAAACGCTTTACGACAGCCTGCTTCCTAACATCGGGCAGGGCACCATTGGCGGGCAAATGACCCCCACGGCCGTTTCGTCAATTCCGCACTACTGCGGGGTCGCCGCGGTCAACGGCGCCACGCCTTGCCTGTCTCAATCCGATTTCGTGACTGCCGGCACGGAGACCGGCTTCGGCAACATCGGCCGCAATACGCTTTTCGGCCCCGGCTACTTTAACATCGACACGACCCTGTATAAGAACATTCCGATCCGTGAGCGGATGCGCTTCGTCATCGGCGCCAGCGCATACAACCTGCTCAACCACCCGCACTTCGCGGACCCGTCCGCTAACATTGCCTCGGGCGCGATCGGCGGCATCTACAGCACCGTATCGGCTCCCACCAGCGCTTACGGCGCTTTCCAGGGATCGCTGGTTTCCGGACGTGAACTGGTGCTGAGCGCCAAGTTCAGGTTCTAGTCTTTCTCGCTTCTTCTGATTCGTTCAAGCGCCGGGCCGCGTGCCCGGCGCTTTTTTTTGGTCGTACGCTCAAGGGGGACAATCCATGCGCGCCCTGTCACTCGCTTGCGCCGGCCAAGAAAGAACGCCTCACCGCAACCCGAAGGCCCGAACAGATTCGCGTGCTTGAGGACGGCGTTCCGCAAACGGTGAAAACCTTCCGTTTCTCCGATGGCGATGTCGACGAATCGCCGCCCGGCGGGCAGCCGCCTGTTTGCCCGGCTGGCCGCCGCCGAGTTCCTGGCGAACGGTTCCGCGCCACCACTTACGGCGGCATCTTCAGCCTGGACTACCGGCTCAACGCGCCGCAACCCTACATCAACAACCAGGTCCGCGGCTGCCCGCATGACCGCGCTGCGGGTGCGGTAACTAAGGCGCAGCCACGAAGCGGTAGCCCACCCCCCGCACCGTGAGCAGGTGTTGCGGATGCGTGGGATCGTCCTCGATATACCGCCGCAGGCGCACGATGAAATTGTCGATGGCGCGCGTGTCGGTATCCTCATGCAAGCCCCAGACCTCCTCCAGCATGGCCTTCCGCGACACGGCTTTGCCCGCGTGCCGGACCAGGTACCGCAGAACGTTGGCCTCCATCAGGGTCAGCGGAAACACCTGGTCCCGCACGCGCAGCTCCAGCCGGTCGAAATGCATCGATTTGTCGCCGAACGTGAATGTCTCCGCGGGCTCCTGGCGCGGCTCGGATACATGATTCATTGAGGCGCGCAGCCACTCGCGCCGCCGCAGCAGGCCGCGGATGCGGGCGATCAGAATGGAGAGCTCGAAGGGCTTGGTCAGGTAGTCGTCCGCGCCCGCCGCGAAGCCCCGCAGCACGTCGTCCGGATGGCCGCGCGCGGTCAGCATCAACGTGGGAACGAACTGCCCGGCCTGACGCATCTGGGCCATCACCGCGAATCCGTCGATGCCCGGCAGCATCACGTCCAGAATGACGACATCGGGCGGCGCCGACTCCGGACGCAGCAACTCCAGCGCGGCTTCGCCGCTCTCCACCACCTGCACCTGGTAGCCTTCCGCCTCCAGGTTGAAGCGCAGGCCCTCGGCCAGGTGCTGCTCGTCTTCCACTACCAGAATGCGGCTCATTTGACGATGGGGAGTTGCAGGACGAAGGTGGCCCCATGCCCGGGACCTTCGCTTTCGGCCCAGGCGCGGCCGCCGTGACGCTTGGCCACCGAGCGCACGATGTACAATCCCAAACCAGTGCCTTTCACTCGTATGGCCAGCGCTCCGGGCACGCGATAGAAGCGCTTGAAGATGCGCTTCAGCTCGGTCTTGGGGATGCCCGGCCCGTGGTCCGTCACGCGCAGCGCCACAAAATTTCCGTCGACCCGGGCCGTCTCCACCGTGACGTGCACGTCGTTTCCGGAATACTTCACCGCATTATCGATAAGGTTGGAGACGGCCGCCTGCACCTCCTCCGCGTCGCCCACGATGGTGACCGGCGGGCCGGGACGGTATTGCAGCGCCTCCGCCGAAACGTGATGCAGCTTGCGCACGCGATCCAGGGACTGCTCCACCACCTCGCTCAGATCGATGCGCGAGAGGTTCAGCCGCCGGCCCGTTGCGCCGATGCGACCGGTGCGCAGCACCTGCTCGATGGTGCCCAGCAGCCGCTCGCTGTCTTCCACCATGATGCGGTAGAACTCCAGCCGCTTGGCATCGTCCACCGCGCGCGTCTGCAGCGTTTCCAGATATAGGCGGATGGACGCGATGGGCGTCTTCAGCTCGTGCGTAACGGCGTTGATGAACGCATCGTGCTGCGCATTGCGCCGGATCTCGCGCACCAGGAAGATAGTGTTCAGCACCACGCCGCTCACGATGGCCGCCATCAGCAGCGCGCCCAGCACCAGCAGGATGCCGTGCCGCCAGTTGAGCAGCACCCAACCCACGTAGAGCAGCACGATGACGCAGATCAGGCCCGCACCCAGCGCGATGAAGAAAGCGATCGACTTCTGACGCCCGGCGACTACCACAATTCCAGCTTATGCCATGGGGCCTGGCGTGTGGCTGCGCGCCCGGGAACGGTCAGGAAAACCAAGCCAGATAATCGGGCAAATCCCGCACCGCGCCTTGCATTTCGCAGTCGAAGTCCGCCATCCGGGCGCTCAGGTGCTTGTGGCCCCAGGACGCGGTGATGGCTATCAGCAGCGCCAGCGCCGCCGGGATGAATGCCCACGACAGCCGTTCGGCGACCGCCGCCATGATCGCCGACCGCTCGCCATTGCACCCTCGAAAGGAATCAACGATTCCCCACACGGTGCCGGCAAACCCCACAAGCGGAGCGGTAACCGCCACGGACGCCAGGCTGAACAGTCCGCGCGCCATCTGCCGGTGCACCGCCGCTGCCGAACGCCGGGCGGCATATTGCGCCAGGGCTATGCCGGTGATCACATGGAAATGGACACCAGCCGCACCGATTTGTTTCAAGGAATTCACTGCGTCCATAATATAAGCATGCCTTTCGTCACTATCCCTCAAGCCATCGACGAAATTCGCGCCGGCCGCATTCTGGTGGTGGTCGACGATGAGGACCGGGAAAACGAAGGCGATCTGACTATCGCGGCGGAAAAGGTCACTCCCGAAATCGTGAATTTCATGGCCATGCATGGACGCGGACTGATCTGCCTGGCGTTGACGCCGGAGACGTGCGACGCGCTGCGCCTGCCGCTGATGTCGCCGCTGAACACGTCCAACTTCGGCACCGCCTTCTGCGAATCGATCGATGCGCGCGAAGGCACCACCACGGGGATCTCCGCGTCCGACCGCACCTGCACCATTCTGACGGCCATTCGCCCCGATTGCCGGCCGGGCGACCTGGCGCGGCCCGGCCACGTCTTCCCGTTGCGGGCGCGCGAGGGCGGCGTGCTGGTGCGCGCCGGCCAGACGGAAGCTTCCGTCGACCTGGCGCGCCTCGCCGGGATCACTCCTGCCGGAGTGATCTGCGAAATCATGAACGACGACGGCAGCATGGCTCGCGTGCCGCAGCTCATCGAGTTCTGCCGGCGGCACTCGTTAAAAATGATTTCCGTCGCGGATCTGATCCGCTACCGCCTGCAGCATGAACGCTATATCCGGCGGGTGGTGGAAGGTTGTATGGAAACGGAATTCGGGCCCTTCCGCACGGTGGCCTACACCAGCGACATTTCGCCGGAGATGCACATGGCCCTCATCCGCGGCGAGGTGGCCGGCAAGGAACGCGTGCTGGTGCGCATGCATTCGCACTGCGTCTACGGCGACGTGTTCGGCTCCACGGATTGCGACTGCCAGAAGCTGATCCGCGGCTCGCTCAGCCGCATCGCCGAAGAGGATCTGGGAGTGCTGGTGTACCTGCACCAGACCGGGCGCGGGTTCCGCGTGCATAAGGATCCCAGCGGGGTGGAGCGTATGGTGTCGCACGGCCGCGACTTCATGCACTATGCGGGCGCCGCCGGCCAGGTGCAGTTGCAGCACGAAAGCGGCATCGGCGCGCAGATCCTCTCGGACCTGGGCCTGCACACGATTCGTCTGCTAACGAACCATCCGCGCAAAATCGTGGCGCTGGAAGGGTTTGGCATCGAAATCGTGGAACAGGTGGCGGTCCCTGCCATACAACCGGCTTCTTCGGCGCTGGCGTAATTTCGGATCTTCTAGTATCCTGGAACCTACCGGAGGACAGCCATGCTGCAGATTCACTCGACGGTCAAGCTGGACGATCTCGAGGCGGTCGTCAGAGCCGCCGCGCAACGTCACAACGCCACGGTGACCGTGGTCAGCCAACTGTGCCAGCCGCACCAGGAAGGAACCCGTAGTCCCGCCCGGGACGCCTTCGTCTTCACTCTCTATCATTCCAGGCTTTATGCGGAGCTCTTGGCAGCCGACATCCGGTTTGCCGGCTTTCTGCCCTGCCGCGTGGCCGCCTGGCCGGACGCGGACGGCAGCATGTTGCAGGCGATGACGCCGTCGAAATACTGCGAAGTGCTGGGCCGCCCGGATTTGTTGGCGCAAACGGCGCCGCTCGATGATGTGCTGCGCGGCATCCTCGACGCCGCCTCCAGGCCGCTGACGGTTTCCGCCAGAGTGCGGCCCGATGCCGGAGAGCACCACTGGGGTGCTACCGAGGACCAGGTAAACATGCGGGCGGCCCTGCCGCAGCGTATTGATTACCGCGGCACCAAGATCGAGGATGAAGCCGGCACCGGCACGCACGACGCTCCCGGCGGTTAGACACGCCGTCACCGGCCGCGGCCAGCGGCTCTCACTGAAAGCTGAACCACGTCCGGACCGCGCGCAGCCGGCTGTCGACGATGGCCGTCGCCACGAATCCCGGCCGCGCGGGCGTACCGAAGCGCAGGTCCATGGCTTCCACGCGCGTGGCGCCGTCGGGGTCGGCCACGGGTATGGCGCGTTCCAGGGGAAACTGCGAGAACCTGAAGAAATCCCGGAATTCCGGCGTGCTGTTAGCGGCCTGGACCGCGCCACCCGGCTCGGCTTTATAGAAAATGACGGCGCGCGACGGATCGAATTCCGCGAGCAGGTTGAAATCCGACACGCTGTAGGAGTCCGCGGTTTCGGCCAGCCCACGCCAGGCCAGCGGATTCACCGGTCCGGGCAGCGCCGCCACTCGTTGCGGCGCCGCGCCGGCGTACATGCGGGAATCGAGCGCGGCGACCGCGCGGGAGTGCAGCACGCCGCGTCCGGCATTGTAAAGAAGCAGAAACAGCAGGGCGAAAACCGCGAACCCACGGCCGGAGGTTTTGGGATGCGCGCCGATTTCCGCGTTCACCAGGCGCACCAGCAGCGGCCCAGCCAGCCCCAGCAGCAGCACCGCCCAGATCCACAGGTCCACTACCGAGGTGATGTCCAGACGGAACCATCGCCCGGAGAACGGTAGCAGGAAGCGGATGCCGTACACGTTGGTGTAGTCCAACAGAAGGTGCGACGCCACAGCCAGCAGCGAGATGGCGTAAGCGGGCAGCCATCGAAAGGGCTTCCGGGTGAACGGGCGCACCACCAGGAGAGGCAGAAGCGCCATCACCGGCGAAGCCGCCAGCGAATGCGTCAGGTGCCGATGATAGTTGAGATAGTTGAGCTGTCCGCCGGCCAGGGTGACGATATCGATATCCGGCGCGTTGGCGGCCAGCACCAGAATCCACGGAGCCTGTGCGCAGCAACGGTTCAATCCGGCGCGGCCCAGGAACAGGCCGGTAACCGAGTGGGTCAACGGATCCATGGAGAGCGAAGGCTGGATTGTACCACGGGAGGAAAATTCGGGCAGGCCAACCACCCCCTGGCAGGCCTGCCCCGGAACAGCCGGCCGCGGCTACGCAGCCGACTGACCAACCGGTGGACGCAGAATTCTGGATGGCGCCCGAATGGAGAGTGCTCTTCTGGAACAGTGGCGGGAATCCAGGTCATTCGACATAGTGCCGCCGAAGTACTCGTCGAGCGGGAAGAGGGAGTAGGGCTCCAATTCCCGGAAGACGCGGCCCAGTTTCTGTTCGATGCGGTAGACGGTATGGAAGAACGTGCCGCGGTCGATATGCAGGCGGCAGCAGCAGAGCTTCCAATCCGCCCCCAGCAGGAAATGGAAGCGGAAGACATCGTATTCCATGGGGGTGAGCGTGCGACGGCTGATCAGGCAGAAATCGGCCATGAATTCCTCCGTTTTTCGCCCATAAACGACACGACTTTCCTTGCCGCTGCAGAACTCGAGCTGCACCCGGCTGAGGTGCTTCTCCCTGTTGGCGCAGTCTCGAAAGCGCAGGTAACAAGCTCGAAAGACGGCGCGAAACACGCAGTTGCAGGGAACCTCCCGGCTGTTTCGGCCTAGACGCAATCCATAACCGTGGCAATGCGTGCACGACGCTTTTGCGAGCGCAATCGTTTGTGATCGGTCCCAATTCATTGCTTTAGACATCCTCTTGGCGGCCCTGTTATCATTGTCATCCCGGGGCAACCCTTTTGAAAAACTTTCTAAACTATATCTCCGGGCACGAAATCGTCAAGCAAATTAGCGTGTAGTATTCTGGTAATTATTGGGAAAAGCGCCGCGGCGGGGTACGTATGTGACCAGTAAGCATCAGTTTAACCCTTTAGCTATACATAGGGTAATCCCTAATAATAAACGGTACAAATTAGGGAATTTTATGATTTTGACTCTCATCTATTTCTGCTAGGAATAAGGTGGGGCCAATTGGCGCATGGACTTCCGGCTTCTCCAGACCAGGCTGCTCGCGCAGATGCGGGCGCGGGTGAGCAATGGCGAAATGACGGAGCGCGGCATGGCCCGGGTGACTGGCGTATCCCAGCCGCATCTGCACAATGTGCTAAAAGGAGCGCGGCTCCTCTCGATCGAAATGGCGGACCAGATCCTGCACAGGCTGCGCATCGACCTCGCCGACCTGCTGGCCGCCGGGGAAGAGGCATCCGCGCAGGCCCACGCAGGGAACTGCGGGTGCCGGAATGTGCCGGTGCTGGAGGGGCAGATCGGTCCAGGACATCCGTACCCGACCGCCATCGGGCGGTCGCACTATCCCTTCCCGGCGGCTGAGGTAGACCGCCTGGGGTCGCCCGTGGGCGTATGGCTGGCGCCCGATCCGCATCGCCCGCGGCAATTCAGCGGTGGCGGCGTGGCTCTTCTGGATCGCTCAGGGAAACTGCGCCGTGCCCCGCCCGAAGACGCATACTTCGCTCTCGACCTGCGGAGTGAAGGCACCATCGCGCGGGTGCGGCGCGCAGGTAGCGGATGGTGTTCCTGGTTCCACGAATCCGGCGGTTGGGAACCCATTTCCGGCTGGCACGGCGACCCTCTCGATTTGATCAAGGGCCGCGTGACTCTGGTGGTGCAGCGCGCATGACGACCGTCTATGCTGGTATCTGTGAGGGCGAAATGGGGATTTCTTCCGGACGGCGGGAACGGTCCCTCTTCGCCACCGCGCGACCGCCTCAAGAAGCTCGCGAAGAGCCTCGATGCGCTAGCCCGCCAGGACGAAAACGTGATCCGGCGGGCCCGCGAGATCGGCTCCGTGCGCCGCCAGGCGGCGCTCGAACTGCACGGCATCTGCGGGGATTTTGTGCGCGACTTGAACCAACTGCTTTCGGCGATCGAGCTGGAATTTCACCCGGAGGAATATGCCGCGGAGAACTTTCAGGACAACGGCATCAATCTTTTTCAGATCAACGCCCGCGGCCGCATTCTGCAGATCAAATTCGAGGCGACGCCGGAGCTGGTCTCCACAGAGGATTTTCGGGTGCCCTATATTCTGGCCGGAGCGGTGCGCTGCTTCAATCAACAGTTGCTGGAGAAAGACCTCATCGAAGAACAACTGCTGTTCTATACCATCGAGAAGTCGCGCAAGCTGTGGCGGTTTTTCGACTCGCGCACATACCGATCCGGCCCCTTCGACGCCGATTACCTGATCGGCCTGATGGAACAGCTCGTGTAACAGTAATTTCTTCCTAGTAGCCATCCGCGGGTCTCCCGAGAACCCTCCACTGTGAGCTAAGTCGAACATTGTAATCGTATTGGTGACTGGCATTCGCCGTGCAGGTAGTGTATAGATGCACCTAGGCCGCCGGTTGATGCTCTCGTTATTCGGCGCAGTCGCTGTGGTCTCCATGGCCTTTGCGGTGTATCAGGTCGTGGCGGAGACGCATGCCCTGAAGGACGACCTGCAGCGGCAGGCACTGGTGCTGGCTGAAAGCCAGCAGGGGCCCGCCGCGCAGGCCCTGGAGCGCGGCTCGCACGACGACTTGCAGCGCCTGGTGGACCAGTTTCAGAATCACGAGCGGCTGGCCGGCATGGCCGTTTACGACATCCAGGGGCAAGCCCTGGCCGTGACCCAGGGGCTGGCGCCGAGTCTTGAAAAAACGCCGGCCGCGGTCACCCGCGCCATGCGGGAGGGAGGGCCGCGGGGGGACTTCGCGCGCCTGCAAGGCACGCGGATGCACGTACTGGCGATGCCGCTGCGCAACGATGGGCGCCTTCTGGGGGCTATCGCCATTTTTCACAACGTGGCGTTTGTGTCGGTCCCGGTCTGGCGGCACGCCCTGACCACGGTGGCGCAGACGCTGCTGCTGGTGGGCATTACGCTGCTGATCATCAATTGGAGCTTGAGCAAACCACTCGGACACATGGCCCAATGGCTGCGCGATCTGCGCACCGGGAATACGTCCGGAGACCGCCAACCGCCCCGCGAAGGGATTTTCGGTCCTCTCACCAGCGAAGTGAAGGAACTGGCGACCAGCCTGCACGTGGCCCGTGCGGCCGCGGAGGAGGAGGCCCGCCTGCGCGATGCCGCGTTAGCCCATTGGACCCCGGAGAGGCTGCGCATCGCGATGCAAGCCAAGCTGAACGGGAGCCGGCTGCTGGCGGTATCCAATCGCGAACCGTACGTGCATTCGCATCAAGGCAATTCCATTACCTGGACCGTTCCTCCCAGCGGCCTGGTCACGGCGCTCGAACCCGTGCTGCGGGCCAGCGACGGCATCTGGATCGCGCAGGGGACCGGCGATGCGGACAAGGAGACCGCCGATGAACTGGGCCGGCTGCGCGTGCCGCCCGATCATCCCCAATACAAGCTGCGCCGCGTCTGGTTGAGCAAGGAGGAAGAAGAGGGTTTCTATTTCGGTTTTGCCAACGAGGGTATCTGGCCGCTTTGCCATATCGCGCACACCCGTCCCGTTTTTCGCACCGAGGATTGGGAGTATTACCAGTCGGTGAACCGCAAGTTCGCGGCGATTGTCCTGGACGAGATGAGCGGAGAGAAGGAGCCCCTGGTGCTGGTGCAGGATTATCATTTCGCGCTGCTGCCCCGCATGATCAAACAGCGGCGGCCGGAGGCGCGGGTGGCGCTGTTCTGGCACATTCCCTGGCCCAACCCGGAAGCTTTCAGTATCTGCCCGTGGCAGCGCGAGCTATTGGACGGCATGTTGGGAGCGGATCTGATCGGATTCCATATCCAGGCGCACTGCAACAACTTTCTGGAAACTGTGGACCATGCACTGGAGTCTCGCATCGATTGGGAAGAATTCGCGGTGAACCGCCACAATCACGTCACCAACGTGCGGCCATTTCCGATCAGCGTGGCGTTCAACGGAAACGGGCATGAATTGGAGTCCGCCGATGCCTCCGCGGCCGAGCGCGCGGCGCTTTTTCGCGATCTGGGAGGCAAGCCCGAATTCCTTGGCCTGGGAGTCGATCGCATCGACTACACCAAAGGCATCCCCGAACGCCTGCGCGGCGTGGAACGGCTGCTCGATCTGTATCCCGAGTACCGCGAGAAGTTCACTTTCGTGCAGATCGGCGCGCCCAGCCGGACGCACATCAAGCGCTACCAGGATCTGGCGGTGGAAGTGGAGCAGGAAGCCGAGCGCATCAACCGGCGATTCAAGAGCGGCGCATGGAAACCGGTGGTTCTGCTAAACCGGCATCACAGTCACGCGGAAATTCAGCCCTACTACCGCGCGGCGGATGTGTGCCTGGTGACATCGCTGCACGATGGCATGAACCTGGTCGCCAAAGAGTATGTGGTGTCGCGTCATGACGAGCAGGGAGCGCTGATCCTGAGCCGCTTCACGGGCGCCAGCCACGAGCTGGCGGACGCCCTGGTGGTGAATCCTTATGATACCGATGAACTGGCGCAGGCCATCCACACGGCCCTGAGCATGCCGGCCGAAGATCGCCGGGCGCGCATGCAGCGCATGCGGGCGGTGGTGAAGGAGCACAACGTCTACCGCTGGGCCGGCAACCTGATCGGGGAGCTCGCCAGCATTCGCCTCGAACCGGCGGCCGGAGGATCCAACGGGAGGAAAGCGAACAGCGACCTCCGGCGTTTGCCCCTGGCGCATGCTGGCCGGGGCGCGGCCTGACTACTTACCGCGGGCTTGGGCCAGCGAAATACCATTGGCGCCGAGGAGCGCTCCGGTGGTGTGGTCGAGGGCCAGGCGCGCGGTCACGTACGCCACCAGTGCGGCGACCTCCGCGGACTGGGCCGTTGCCAGGTCCCGCTGCGCCAGGATTACGTTATACGGAATGGATGCGCCCAAAGCGAAGCGCTTTTGTTCGCTGGTGAACAACTGCTCCTGCAATGTATGGCTCCGGACGGCTGCCTCATACCGCGCCCGAGCCTGGCGCAGGGCAATGACGTTGTTCAGAACATCCACCTCCACCTGATTGGCGTCTTTGTGGGTGGTCAGCTGGGTCTGGCGGAAGGACAACTGGTCGATGTCGAAGTCCGCCTGCCCCTGCCGGTTCCGAAGGGGTGCGAAGTAATATGCGGCGATGGATTCGGTGGGGTACGCGGCGCTGAACACCTGTTGCAGGGCCGTGCCGATTCCACCCACCAGCTTCGGGTTCGGATTGATCGTAAAGGGGCCGATGGTCGCCGGATGTCCGGCTCCGGCCAAGCCCGCGTTGCTCTCGCTGGCGAAGATGCCGGCGTTCGGCAGGATTCCGTTGCGCGTACCCAGGTTGGAAATCGTGGCCGACTTTTCGTTCTCCCTCTCGGTGGCCAGGTCCGCGCGATTGGCGATAGCCCGCTTGATCAACTCATCGAGCGCTGGCAGTTCGTCGCGGGCGGGCATGGTGATGCGATCCACCGGCTGGATGTGCGCGTTCGCGAGCACCGGATCGGCCGTTCCGGTGCGGCTCAACAGGTTCTTCAACCGTACCTCCTGCTGCTGGCGCGCGGCTTCCGCATCCACCACTGCCTGCTGGCTGGTCACCAATTGGCTTTCCGCATTGATGGTGTCGGAAGGCGCCAGGGCTCCCAGCCGGACCTGCTCCTTCACGTTCGCCAGAAAGGTGCCGGCGACTTCCGCGGCATTGCGCTTCGCCTTGCTGTCCTCGTCGGATGCTTCCAACTGGTAGTAGGTGTTGAGAACCTGGAAAACCAGGTTGGTCACCTGGGTTTGGAAGCTGAGATCGGAGATGCCCACGTTGATCTTGGCAACCGTAATGAAACGGGAGTTGACGGCGATGCCGAAGCCCTGCAGGAAGCCCTGCTGAATACTGAATGAGAGACTGGGGGCCGAGGAGGGATTCAAGACGTCCGTGGTGGCGTTCTCTTTCAGGTAAATGTCGCTGTAGGAGATGGTGGCGGCGCCGCCCGTAAGCAGTCCTTGCTGGTACGTGACAGAACTGGCGCGCGCGGAGTCCACCAGCGTAGCCGTGCCGCTAAGGGTCTGTACAGGCTCCAGGTTGGTAGTATGGCTGACCGTGGTGGCTTCCTGGACGATGGGATCCAAGGTCTGGGTGACCGGGCCGATTTGCTGAATGGAGGTGCTGGTGGATTGCGAACTTCTGGCGCTGGATCCCGGAAGCGTGATTCCAGCCGCCGCCTGGCTGCCCGCCACGCCCTGGCCCAGGGCCGCAGCGCCGACTTGCGCCGAGTTGCTCGGAACGCCGGGGAGCGCGCCGCCCGCCTGTGCGCGCGTCAGGTTCCAGCTCGCAATCAGGGGATTGTAGCGGGCTACTTCGAGATCGATATTGTTTTCGAGCGCCAGGGCGATGGCATCCTGCACCGTGAGATACAGGGTCCCCGCGCGCACCAGTTCGCCCAGCCTGGCCGAGTTGGCCAGACGCACCGGTGGCACGTTTACCGCGAAGTAGGGGCGGACAATGGCCGGCGCGGAAGGCTTGCCGGCCGCGATGGGCGATAAAGCGGCCTGCTGCGCCCACGTCAGCGATACCGGGCACAGGCACAGCGCGAGTAGCTGGCGTCCGCGTGGGCCCATCATGGGCGCACCTCCTGCGGCAGCTCAGCCGGCAGCGTGGATGCCTGCGAGATATGGCCGGCCAGCGCTTCGTCGACGGCGATATGATTGACTTCGAGTGTTGTGCCCAGGGCTTGATCGAGGGCGATACGCGCGTGCGTGTAATTGGCCATGCTCTGCACCTCCGCGCTTTGGGCGGAAGCCAGATCCCGCTGGTCCTGCACTACCTGGAACGAGACCACCGCTCCCAACCGGTAGCGCTTCTGATCGCCCGCCAGGGTCTGTTCCTGGAGCACCCGGGATTTCACGGCGGCCTCGTGCCGCGAGCGGGCCTGCTGCAGGCCGATCAGGGCATTCTGCACGTCCACGCGAATCTGGTTGATGTTCTTGCGCAGGTTCAGCTCGTTCTGGCGCAGTTCCAGCATGCTGGTGGCGTAATCGGCCTGGGCGGCACGGTTGCGAAGCGGAATATTCAGTGAAATGCCCGCCGAATAATTGGGATAGTTGCGGCGGGCGATCTGGCCCAGCAGATCGCTGTAGCCGCCGATGTCCATGGACGTGCCGAACAGCTGGCCGACCAGGCCGTTGTTGGTCAGCTCCGTGAATGCCTGCAGGGTGGGCTTGAGCTCGCTCCTGATGCCCACCAGGTTCATCTGGTTGCTCTCCAGGTTCAGGCGCGCCTGGGCCATCTCCGGACGCTTGCCGATGGCTTCCTGAATCAGATCTTCCAGCGGCCGGACCTCGTCCTGCGCGGGCACCGCGATCTTGTCGAGCGGAATGATGTGAACATTGGACAAGCCGGCGGCGGCCACGCCGTTGCGGGTCAAGGCATTCTTCAGGACGGTCTCCTGTTGCAGCAGATTGGTCTGCGCGGTCACCAGGTCCTGCTGGCTGGCGTACAACTGGGACTCCGCCCGCGTGATTTCAATGGGCGCCGCCGTGCCGAATTCGACCAGCTTTTTATTGTCCTCGAGCAGTTGCTGCGCGGTGGCTACTTCCCGTTCGCGCGCGTGCACATCTTCATCGAAGCTCACCAGGTCCCAGTAGAGATTGAGCGCCCCGGAAACCGTGGTCATTACCTGCAGCTTGAATTGCAGATCGCTGACTTTCACGTTGTTCTTTTGCACGCGAATATTGCGTCCCGCGACGGCGCGCCCGAAGCCGTAGAGGAGGTTTTGGGTCAGCAGCAGATCCGCAAAGCCCGAAGTGAACGGATTCAAGTTATAGGACGGGCTGTTGATCGACACATGCCGGGTAGCGTAAGTCACCTGCGCGTTCAGTCCGAAATCCCAGTTTTGGATGTACTGGGCCTGGTAGCTTCGCGTGGAAGCAACCAGGTTGCTGACCCCGGTGGCCACGGTGTTGCTCTGCGGCGTGCTCGAGTGGGAGAAGGACGCGATTCCGACAACAGTGGGGTCCAGAGCAGGAATCGGCGGCCCCAACTGGGTGACGATGCCGCCGCCGGAACTCACGCCCGTGCCGGCGCTCAGGGCGGTAGCGGTGTTCGCGCTGACACCCTGCAGGCTGACGCTTTGGGGGCCCGCTGCTACCGGAAGTCCGACGCTACGGAGGGCGCCGCCGGCCTGCGCGCGCAGCAAGACCTCCTTTGCCAGCAGCGGTCCGTAGCGTTGAATCTCTACG
The DNA here is from genome assembly GCA_035308525.1 of Bryobacteraceae bacterium. Classification (GTDB taxonomy): domain Bacteria; phylum Acidobacteriota; class Terriglobia; order Bryobacterales; family Bryobacteraceae; genus Bog-159. The sequence goes on along the minus strand of DATGGM010000208.1, from coordinate 23,079 downwards.
TCGATATTGTTCTCGATGGCCAGCGCTACCACGTCCTGCGCCGCCAGGTAAAGGTTGCCCGCGCGAATCAGCGAAGCGATGCGGGAGGAGTTCTCGAGGCGCACGGCCGGAACGCTACCGGCTTGATAAGGACGCGTGAGGAAGCCCAATCCGCCCTCGGGGGGCCGGATACTGATTTCGTTCTGGGCTGCCGCGCAGCCGCATAAAGCCAGGATTATGCATGGAATTCGGATCTGAGTATGCGATAGTCTCATTGAAATCAACCATTTACAGATGGCGAGCCACACCGCTGGGCTGGCGCGCGCTCGCGTTGCGCTATGGTGACGCGTGAACCACTAGTTTATTACGCATCCAGGCGCGTTTTGTTCGCGGGAATGGAGGCGGATCCTCATCACGCTAATCGTGACGGAGCGCGGTCATGGGATCCAGGCTGGCTGCACGGCGCGCTGGAATATAGCAGGCCAGAGCAGACGCAATCAGCAATACCAGCGAAACGGCGATCAATGTTGTGGGATCGCTGGCCTGGACTCCATAAAGCAGGTGCGAGAAGCTCGGCAAGACTCTGGTGAGGAGGAGCGCCGCGGCCACCCCGGCGGCGATACCGGCCATTGCCAGCCGCAGGCCCTGCCCGACCACCATCCGCAGGACGTCCCGCCTGACTGCGCCCAGCGCCATACGAATCCCCAACTCCCGCACGCGCTGGGTCATCGCGTAGGAGATCACGCCATAGATTCCGACAAACGCTAACAGCAACGCCAGAATCGCAAAAACGCCAAGAAGCACCATAGGCAGACGCTCGGGCGCCATCGACCCGGAGACAAGTTCCCGCATGCCGCGGATCTCATAAAGCGGCTGGCCGGCACTGGCGCCGTTAACCGCTGCCTGGATCGCCGGTATCACCGCCGCGGCGCCCGGCTGCGCGCGAACGATCAATGTGATGTCCCGCTGGAACGCCGGCACCCACGCATCCGCGAGCTGATAGAAGGATGCATACACCTGATTTTGCGGGTACTGGTCGGCGGAGCCATCCAGCCGCCAGTGTTGCACGTGGCCTACGACGCCGATGATACGGGCGTCGCCCCAATGGGGGACCGTCATGCTCTGACCCACGGGGTCGCTGTGCGGAAAATAGGTGCGCGCCAGGACGGTGTTGATCACGATGACCGGCGCGGATCCGGCGGTGTCCCGCGGGCTGAGATAGCGGCCTTCGAGGAGGGGGATGCGCATGGTCCTCAGATAATCGGGACCGGTCCAATAGTACGTGGTGCGCGGCGCCTCGGCCATGGATGCGGGCCTCCGCCCTCCCACCCAGAAAGGCCCGGAGTTGTCCATCTGGCTTAGCGGCACCAGGGCGGTGAAGTCGGCCGCTTGTACGTACGGAATCCGTTGGATGCGTTCGATCAGCTGCTGATAGGAAACGCGCGTGTCCGTTGGCGTCCGGAAAGCGGAAGGCGAAAGGCCCACCTTGAATGAGATCACGCCTTGCGTATCGAAGCCCGGATCGACTCGCCACAGATTCTGGATCGTGCGCAGCAGCAGGCTGGCACCCGTCAGCAGGATCAGAGCCATGGAAATCTGCACGATTGCTAACGCGCGTTGCAGCCGCTGGCTGCCGCCTGACGAACCGCGGCCTCCCTGGCTCAATGCCGCCAGCGGCTCATTCCTGGTACAACTCCATGACGGCACGAGCCCGAACAGAATTCCGACGGCCATGGAAATGCCAAGGGTGAACAGAAGAACCGACGTATCCAGCCCGATGTTCCCGGTCCGCGGCAGGCCCCCCGGCACCGCGGCCAGGATCGCGGGAAGGCCCCATTTCGCGATCACAACTCCCAGAGCGCCGCCGGTGAGTGCCAAAAGCACGGTCTCGCTGGTCAACTGCCGCATTATTTGCAGGCGGTTTGCACCGAGCGCCAGCCGAACGGCAAATTCGCGCGCGCGGGCCGCCGATCGTGCCAGCAACAGATTGGCGACGTTGGCGCATGCGATCAGCAAAACCAGGCCTACGGCTCCCAGCAGCAGGAGAAGCGTGCCGCTCACGTCCTCCACCATGGCCTGCTTGAACGGCGCGATATAGATTCCCTGGCCCCGTTCCGTGGCGGGATTCTCCCGATCGATAGTCTCTTGAACATTGCTCATCTCGGCCCGGGCCTGACCTAAACCGACATCCGGCTTCAGGCGGGCGACAGAGGCCAGATTATGAATTGTACGATCGGTGAGAACCAGCGGATCGCCGCGCCCGAGCGTTGTGTAGACGCTGGCTTCCTCGGTGCCGAATCGAAAACTGCGCGGCAAAACGCCTATGACCGTATAATCGACGCCACTCAGCGTAATGGTCCTTCCTAACGCCGCCGGGTTCGCCTGAAAGCGGCTGCGCCAGAGATGATCGCTGATGACCGCGGCCGGCATGCCGCCTGGAACATCTTCCGCCGCCGCGAAATCACGGCCGAGGGCCGGCCGGACGCCCAGGGTGCCGAAGAAGCTCGCGGAAACCTCTTTCCCTGCAAGGTGCTCGGCCGCGCCGCGGCCGGTCAGATCGAAGCCCCGCGCCGTATACGCCGCGATTCCTTCAAACGAGCGGGAATGCCGCTGCCAATCGAGGAAGTCGGGATACGACATATCCGTTGCATACTTCAGCGATCGATTGTAGAGCAAAACCAGCACCAGGCGATCCGGATCGCGATAGGGCAGGGGCGACAGCAGCACGCCTTCGAGCACGCTGAAGATCGCGGTATTTGCGCCGATACCCAGCGCCAGAGTCAGGATAGCGGAAACCGCGAAACCCGGGCTGTTGCGCAACGAACGAGCGGCGTAGCGAACGTGTCGCATGGCGCGGCTCAATACCAGCCGATGGGCTGCTCGTTCAGGTTGATGTAGACCTGTTTGGTTTCCAGGTACTCTTCGATCCCCCACGGACCCAGTTCGCGGCCGAAGCCGGACTGTTTGTACCCGCCCCAGGGGGCTTCCACATAGGTCGGCTGCATGTGGTTCACCCACACGATGCCGGCGCGCAGGGCCTTGACGATGCGGAACGCGCGGAAGATATCGCGCGACCAGACTGCGGCGGCCAGCCCATAGGGCGTGTCGTTGGCAATACGGATGGCATCGGCTTCGCCGTCGAACGGAATGACTGCGGCCACCGGGCCGAAGATCTCCTCGCGCGCGATGCGGGCGTTATTATCGACGTCGGCGAAGATGGTCGGCTCGACGTAATATCCTCTGGCGTGGGATGCCGCCCGGCCGCCGCCCGCGGCCAGCCTGGCTTCCGTCTTGCCAAGCTCCTGATACTGGCGCACGCGATCGTACTGCGCACGGCTCACCAGCGGCCCCATCTTGGTTTCGCGGTCGAGGGGCGCGCCCAGGCGAATGCGCTTGGATTTCTCCACCATGGCTTCCACGAACTTGCTGTAGATGGACTTCTCCACCAGGATGCGGCTGCCCGCCGAACAGACTTCTCCCTGGTTGATGAAAACCCCAAAGAGCGCGCCGTCGATGGCGGCTTCGAAGTCGGCATCCGCAAAGAAAATGTTAGGCGATTTGCCGCCCAGTTCGAGCGTGACGCGCTTGACGGTATCGGCCGCGCTTTTCACAATAAGCTTCCCGACCGCCGCGCTGCCGGTGAAGGCGATCTTGCTGACTGCCGGGTGCGCGACCAGGGGGGCGCCGGCAGTTTCGCCGAAGCCTGTGACGATGTTGATTACGCCCGGCGGAAACCCGATATCCTCGAAGTAACCGGCGATCTCGAGCGCCGAGAGCGGCGTCTGCTCGGCCGGCTTCAGCACGCAGGTGCACCCGGCGGCCAGCGCGGGCGCCAGCTTCCAGGCGGCCATCAGCAGCGGATAATTCCAGGGGATGATCTGGCCCGCCACACCAACCGGCTCGCGCAGCGTGAAGCTCAGGGCGTTATCCGGCACCGGGTTTACGTGCCCCATCACCTTGTTGGCCAGCCCGCCGTAGTATTCAAAGCACGTGGCGGTATCGTTGATGTCGAATTCCGCTTCGACGATGGGCTTGCCGCAATTGCGCGATTCCAGTTCGGCCAGCGCCGGGGCGTGCGCGCGGATGCGATCGGCCAGCTTGAAAAGCAGCCGGCCACGATCCTGCGCGGTGGTTTGCGGCCAGGGGCCGGACGCGAAGGCCGCCGCGGCAGCCTGCACCGCGCGATCGATATCGCTGGCGTCGGAGTCGGGGACTTCCGCGATAATCTCTTCGGTCGAGGGATCGTAGACCGGGAACCAAGCGCTCCGGTGGCTTTCGGTGCGCTGGCCGTTAATGTACATGCGATGGCGAGTCATAAGCTGGGGGTGGCCTCGCGCGCGGCTTTCTCGCACTCGGCTTGCCAGGCGTCCAGAATGACGGCCGTGGCGGTCGCGCCGAAGCGCGTGCAGCCCGCCTGGTAGACTTCCTTGGCCTTCTCCAGCGTGCGCACGCCGCCGGCGGCCTTCAATCCGACGCTATCCGGCAAATGCGCGCGCATCAGCCGCAAATCCTCCAGCGTGTAGCCGGATGGCGCGCAGCCGGTGGACGTCTTTGCGAAATCCACGCCCGCGCGCCCGCAGATGCGGCACGCCACGATCTTCAATTCGTCGGTCAGCCAGGCGTTCTCGAAGATGACCTTCAACAGCGCGCCCTCCTTATGGCACGTTTCGGCCATCTGGACCAGCTCCGTCTCCACATACTGAAACATCCGGGAGCGCAGGCGGGCGATGTTCAGCACCATGTCGATCTCCCGCGCGCCGCGGCGCAGCACGTCGCGCGCTTCGTAAAGCTTGACGGCGGTCGTGCTGGAGCCATGCGGAAAACCGGCTACACTGCCCACCTTGACGGTGCTGCCCTGCAATTCCCGCACGGCCAGTTCGACGTCGCACGGGCGCACGCTGACGCTGGCCACCCGGTAGCGGCGCGCCAGTTGACAGCCGGCGATCACTTCGTCGTCGGTCAGTTCCGGCCGCACCAGGGAGTGGTCGATCATCCCGGCCAGATCCTCGTACCGGGTGAGCGGCGGGCGCGCCTGCTCTACAGCGGGTGGCATGCCTGCCTCACGATTTCTTGCGGCGGACAGGGGCAGCCGGCGCGGGACCGCAGGTCAGCCCCAGATTCTTCACCTGGGCGCGAGACTTGGTAGCCAGATCGCTGCTGGGGAACCGCTTCACTAATTCGCAGAACTCCTGCTTGCCCTGCGTGCGCTTGCCCATCCGTACCAGCGTGCCACCCTTCATGTACAGGGCGTCGGGCGTTTTGCTGTTGTCCGGATATTTCTCCAGCACCATGTCGAACTCCTGCAGCGCGTCGTCCAGCTTGCCTTGTTTCAGGTGAATCTCGGCAACGTGGAACTGCGCGCTGGGGGCCAGGGCCAGGTTGCCGTAATCCGCCAGGTACTGCGTGTATTCCTGCAGAGCCAAGTCATCCTTGCCGCCGCTCTGGTCGCGCATGGCGTTCTGATAAAGCGTATCGGCCGAGACTTGCGGCATACCGGGCGTGGTCCCTCCCGGACCAGGCCCTCCCACAGACCCCCCACCCGGTCCACTCCCACCGGTGCCCGATGGAGGCGGGGCCGCCGGCGATTGAATGGTTTTCACCGCATTGCCGATATCTACCATCTGTTGTTGCAGCTTGCCCATCTGGCTGGAAATATCCGCCACGGATTCGCGCAGCGCGGAAACATCGGTGGTCATGGAGTCTACCTTGGCGCCCAGGTCGATGACCGCCGTTCCCACCTTGCTCTGCTGGTCCTTGGTGCTTTGCTGCAGATTGTTCTGCAACAGCGCCACGGAAGTGTTGGCCTTGTTGGCCGCATCCAGCGCCTGCTGCACCAGCACTTGAATGGCGGTCAGTTTCTCATCCTGGGAGCGCTGCAAGGTGCGCATCTGCTCCTGCAGCAAGGCTACATCCCGCGATAGTTCGACGATTTCCTTGCTGGCTGCGAAGGTCAGAGAGGGGAAGATTAAAAGGGCTGGAACCAGCCCACGCCAAAGGGTCATAGGATCTCCTCATGAGCGGGACGGATTGGCCGTCCCGCCAGTTGCGGATGGGCCGGGAGAGCCCGGCCCCTTACCCGATTTTACTGCCCGGTGGAGAAGTGCGCGCGGCGGTTCTTCTGCCAGCACGCCTCGTCATGGTCGGTGCACTGCGGACGTTCCTTGCCGTAGCTGATGGTCTTCAGCTTATCTCCGGGAACGCCGAGCTGCGTGAGGAACTCCTTGGCGGAGGCGGCCCGCCGGTCGCCCAGAGCCAGGTTGTACTCGGCCGAGCCGCGCTCATCGCAATGCCCCTCGACAGTGATGCTGGCGTCGGGGAAGCTGGCGAAGATGGCCTTCAGCGCATCGGCATCCTTGGTCAGCGCGGCGCGGGCATCCTCGCGGATATCGTTCTTGTCGTAGTCGAAGTAGGCGTCCACCACGCTCCCGGAGAGCATCTGCTCGAGCGTGACCTTGGGCGCGGCTGTCGGCGGCGGTGGCGGCGCGGGCGGCTCGGTTACGTTGACGGTGGCCGTGGCGGTCTTGGAGCCGCCGGGTCCGGTCGCCGTCAGCGTGTAAGTGGTTGAGGCGCCCGGGAACACGCGGCGGCTGGCGTTAGCCTGGACCACGCCGATGCCGTTATCGATGGACACGCTGCTGGCGTCCGTCACGTTCCAGCGCAGGGTGGATGATTGGCCGCGCTCAATCGACGAAGGCTCGGCCACGAACTCCACAATGCTGGGAGCCGCTGGCGGCGGGGTCACGACTGCTGGCGGTGGCGGTGGCGGCGGCGCCGGTGGCGGAACCTTCTTTTTGCAGCCCGCCGCGAACATCCCCAGCATCAAGCAAACGCCTAGCGTGGTTATCTTCCGTTTATTCAACATGAACTAAAGCCTCCTGAAAATCTACTTCGCCCATACGGGGGTCCAGTTTCTTCCCGCGGTGGTCAATCGCCTGACCTGCGAACCGTCCGCCAGCATGGTCCAAATCTGTTCCGTTCCACTGCGCGTCGATTGGAACGCCAGGTGAATTCCGTCCGGCGCCCACGTGGGGTTTTCGTTGCGCCCCGCGTCGTGGGTCAGTTGCACATAGTTGCGCGAGGCCACGTCCATCCAGAATATGTTGAAGTTGCCGGTGGCAAAGCCGCGCGTCCAGGAGAAAGCGATCCTTTCGCCGTTTGGATTCCAGGCGGGATTGGACGCCTCGCCCTCGCCGTTGGTCAACCGCTGCACGTCCGCGCCGTCGATATTCATGCGAAAAATCTGCTGTGGTCCCGTCCGGCCCGAAACAAACACCAGGTCGGTTCCCGTCTTCGGATTCACCTTCGGTTCCACCTCCAGCGCGCGCGTGCTCGAAATGCGCCGCAAATTGCTGCCGTCCAGATTGGCAATGTAGATCTGCGCCCAGCCGCTGGCGGAGGATGCATAAAGCAGCTGCTTGCCGTCCGGCGTGAAATCCGGCGTCTCATTTACGGATGCGACTTGATTATAAAACGGTAACCGCCGTCCCGTATCCGTCGAGAGAATAAATATAGCAGGATTACCGTGGGCGAAGCTAGTAAATGCGATTTTTGTTCCGTCCGGCGAGACGGCGGGGAAGATGGATAATGAGTTGAGGTGGCTGATCTGGCGCTGATTGGAGCCATCCGGTTCCATCACCCAGATTTCTTTGTGGCCGGTCCGGTTGGAAACGAAATAAATCTTAGTCCCAAGCAGGGAAGTGCCGCCCAATTGCGCAATGATATCGGCGGCGAACTCGTGCGCGGTTTTCTTAGCGCCGGCCTCGTCGGGGGAGCCGAAATAGCGCTTTCCTATCACCTGCGCTTTCGCCACGGTTGGCTGGCCCACGTTAAACAGCCAGCCGTACAGAACCAGCACGTTGCTCTGCACGGCCGTATAGCCGAACGCCAGGTAATTGGCCGATACCGGCGGGGACGACCAGTCCGAGAGCAGATTGCCGCCGCCGCCCGCGGGTGGCGCGGCGCGTGTGGATGTCTGCGCGGCTTGCTCGCGGAAATCCTCCGGCCGCTGCGGCACCTGCAGGGGATACATGGTCTTGGGAACGATCTTGAAGAGGCCCGACGCGTCCACGTCGTTGTAAAGGGTCTCATTGAATGCGTTCATGAACGCCTGCGCCGCGCCGCTGCCGCGCAGTTCGGGCAGGGCGATGGTGGTGGCCCGCTCGCGCGTAATTCTGCCCAGGATATCAGCCTGCTGCGCCACCACCAGGGGGAGCATGCCGGCAAGCGCCGCGGCAAACAGTAATGCTCGTTTCATTTAGCGCCTCAACTCAAACTGGAATTCAACATTTGCAGAGTTTTTTTCGTATGCCGCGGGCAGCGGTGGGAAGGGCGCGGCGTCGTAAATCGCCCGCTCCGCGGAATAGTCCAGGGCAGCGTTTCCGCTGCGTTGCGCCACCCGCACGTTGGTCACGGAACCGTCCCGCATCAGATCGAAGGTGACCACCACGAGTGGCGCCGACCTGATCCGCGGGTCCACGTCGCTGGTGTTCCAGCTACGCGCGATTTTCTGCTCCAGAATGGCGACGTAATTCCCAAAGCGATTACCGAGCGGCGACCCTAAGCCTATGCCCACGCCGCCGGACCCGGTCTGCCCGATCATGGGCGTCACCAGGGCCTGGCCGGCCGCGCTGTAGAGCTGGTTGGGGCGATCCTGCTGCTTGGCGCGCCAGTTGTTCTGGGCCGACTTGGCCGCCTCGGCGGTCTTCTGCCGCGTGCGGCTCTGGATGGCTATGGCATCCGGCGCTTCGGCGGGCGCCCGCTTCTGCGCTTTGGCAGCGGGCGGAGGAGTCGGCACGGCTGATTCGGTAGGGTTCGCCAGCGGGTTGACGATGCCGCTGTGCGCCGGCATGGGTATCTGGTTCACCGGATTGATGGCCACGCTTCCCGGTCCGCCGGAATTTTCGCCGCCCCAGGCCTCGTGACGGCCGGTGAGCACGGCGCCCCAGAAGATCAAAGTTCCGAAGACGGCCGCGTGCAGAACCACCGATCCCGCCAGCGGCTTTCCGAGCGATTCCGGCTGATCCAGAATGTCCGCATGCGGCATCATTTATTTGCGCCTCTTATTGGCCAGGTCTTCCGGCTGGGTGACCGCGTTCACCTGCAGTTTGGCGGCTCCCAGTTCGCTCATCACCTCGGCGATCGGCTCCCAGATGGTTTCCTTGTCCGCGCGCAGGTAGACCGCCGTGGCCCCATGGAAGCGCCTCCCGATTTCGGCGTCCAGTTCGTGGATGTTCACCTCTTTTTCATTGAGGTACAACGTGCCGTCCTTGGTGATGTTGACCACCGGTAGTTCCTTGGCGCTGTCCTTTACCATACGGGTCTTGGGAACGTCCACTTCGATGCCGAATTCCATGACGTGCGCGGTCAGCATGAAGATGATGAGCAGCACCAGCATGACGTCGACGAACGGCGTGACATTGATCTCTGAAATCGCTCCGGAATAGGCGCGGCGCCGCGACCGGGCGCCGCCATTGCCGCCATTGATGGTGATCGCCACGCGCTACTCCCCGAAGCTCCGCTCCGCCATATTCAGAAACTCCAGCGTAAAATCGTCCAGCCGGGCGCCGATCTCGCGGATGGTGTGGCCGAAGTAGTTGTAGAAGATGGCCGCCGGGATGGCCGCGGCCAGTCCCACGGCGGTGGCGATCAGCGCTTCGGAAATGCCGGGCGCTACCGCGCGCAGGCTGGCGCTGCCCTGTGAGCCGAGCCCCTGAAACGCCTTAATGATGCCCAGAACAGTGCCGAACAGGCCGATGAACGGACTCACCGAGGCGGTAGTGGCCAGCCAGCTCATGTTGCGCTCCAGCTTGGCCAGTTCCTCGCTGGCGCCAAGTTGCAGGGAGCGCTCCAGGGCGAGCTTGTTGGTGACTGAACCGCGCGCGGTGGCTTGCCGGTGCACCTCTTCGTAGCCGAACTCGAAGACGGCCACCAGCGGCGCCGGTTTGAACTGTTCGCTGGCCACCATGACGGCGTCCAGGCCGTTGGCTTTGCGGAAAGCGCGCAGGAAGCGGCGATCCGCCGCGCGCGCACTGCGCAGCGCGCTCCATTTGGAAAAGATGATCGCCCAGGAGAAAACCGAGAAGATCAAGAGGATTGCCAGAACAGCGACAGTCAGCGGGCCGCCCCGGCCGACCATTTCCCAGATGTCGATCTGCAGAAGGAACGCAGGCGCTTCAGGCGTCAAATCGTCTCCTAATTTTCAAATCTAACATACGGACGCAAAACGGACGGTGAAAGGCGGCACGAACAAAGGACTGGGATGAAAGAATACGATTGCGGATGTGCGGCAGGCGAGCTCTTGGCCCGCCTGCCTGACTACAAAAGAATCGAGGCCCGTACGCCTACTGCACCGCGCTAACCTTGCCGCCGGTGAAAGTGATTTTCAGATCGCTGTACACGTAGATCTTCTTGGCGCCCAGATCCACAATGTTCTTGGGCTGTCCGAGGATGGCGATCACTTCATCGGTGGTTTGACCCTGCGTCACGGTCTTGGGAGGCGGCGGGGTTCCCCCTCCGGCCGCGCCCGCGCCTCCGGTTCCGGCGTTAGGGCCGGGGCCCGCTTCGTTGGTCGCCTCGCGGTCGGCCTGGTCGGCTTCCTTGGTCTGATCGCCCAACTCGGTCTTCACGTTCGGATCGGGCGGCGGCGCGATGGCGGCAAACTCCGTCTTGACCGGCTCAGCCCTCGCCGCTGCCGGCGCCGCGGGGATGCCGTTCTGCCCCTGTTTGGCGCGCAGGTCGTTCATGCCCTGATCGAGGGTCTCCCGCATGTGGTTCTGCATGTCCTGCAGGTCCGAGATGTTCACTTGCACAGTGTTACCCTTCAGGCAATCCTGGCCCTTACTGGCCATTACGATCAGGTTGGCTGTCTGAGAGTTCGCCGGAGTACCGGGATTGAGCTGCAACACGTCGCCTTCGGTGATGCCGCAGGTGCCGCCGGCGTTGGATGGCACATCCAGGGGGGCCGACACCAGGAACACGTGCGCCGTCGGGTCAGCCAGAATGCGCGCGACACCGCTCGAACCGGGGTCCGGGGTGGCTGCGGCACCGGCGGCTGACTCGGAATTCTCCAGCGCGATCTGACGCCGCACTTCCTCCGCAATGGCGTTCTTCACATCCGGCGTGAGGGGAGCCTGCGCTTGCGCCTGCTGATTGGCCAGTTCGGCCGCGCGTTCCGCGTAGGCCGCCTGCAGGGTCTGTGCCACGAAGTAATCGGTCAACCACAGTGCCGGGCTGGCGTACACCGGGTACGGCGTGAAGTAGGCGCCGTAATATCCGTACCACGGGTTACCTGCCCAGCCCCACGGATACGCGATGGGCGCTGCCCAGGGCGAATAAGCCCATCCGTAGAAGGCCGGGGCGAAATAGAAGCCCGGCGAGTACACGGACAACGGAACTCCCCAGTAAGTATAGGGCCGGTAGAAACGGCCATACACCCTGCCATTGTAGTAATAGGTCCGGTGAACATATTCGACGCCGTGATAACGGTAAGGATGACCGATGTAGCCGTGCCCGTACCGGTTGCTCACAACCGTGACGCCGCCGGGCCGCGTGCGGACGACGGTCCGGGCGCCGCCAGGCCCGTGATGGATATCCATGCCGTGCGCGTGTACCACGGCCACCTTTCCGCTGGCGTTGTAGTGTACCTGGGCGCCGCTCTTGGTGGTGACTGTCTTGCCGCCGCCGCCAAAAGTCTTACCGCCGGCGGCGGGAGTGGTCTTGGCGCCCGCTCCGGTGCCGAATGTCTTACCGCCGGCGGGGGTTGCCGTATGCGCGCCCGCTGGAGTCGTGGTGTGTGTTCCCGCTGGGGTGGTAGTGTGCGGCGTTGCCGTGGTATGGGTGCCCGCCGCGGTCGTGGTATGCGTGCCCCCCGGAGTGGCGGTGTGCGGCGTCGTCGTAGTCGAGGTATGCGCCGCCGGGGTTGAAGTATGCGGAGCGGCCGCCTTAGGCGCCGGTTTGGGCGCTGCCGCGGGTTTCGGCGCGGGCGCCTTTGGCTTGTCCGCCGCATTGAGCGCCGCTGGCGCGCACAGCAGTACGGCAACAGCCGCGTTCATCAAAATGCATATAACGTAATTGCGAAATCTGACGGCGTTCATGATCTGCTCCATTCCTTCTTTATTGCTACCGACCCGATGCCGGTCTATTCGACATCGGTGACTTTTCCTTTTACGAAGGTTACTTTTAAATCCTTGTAAACATAAATTTCCTTGGTGCCGGCCTTGAGTACCTTACCGGGCTGCCCCAGCGCGGCAGTCACCTGCTCCACCGTTTGTCCCAGGCCGATTTGCACCGGGTCCGCGGGAGGCGGCGCCGGCGGAGCGATACTGTCAAATTGCTGGGCTGGAGCGGCGGCGGGAGCCGCGGGCGCAGGCTGCGCCGGCTGAGCCGCCGGGGCGGCTTCCTGCTGTTGCGGCTGGGCCTGGGCGTTCTGATCGCCGGCGTTATCCTCCGGCGCCGCCAGAATGTCGCTGACGGCCTGCTGCACGTGTTTCAGATCCGTGGCCGTCTGAAATCCCTTGACAAAATGCATTGACACGGACGCCTGATAGGGATGATGCGCCGGATCTGCCGCGGCTGGGTCGCAGGTCCCGCACGTTTGAATCAGAAAGACCACCGCCGTTGGCTGCACCTCCACCTTCAACAGGTACACTTTCTCATCCACCGCCAGGGCACGGGCCTCCAGCTTGGCTTTCTTCTTGAACGGTCCCGGTATGGAGGGCAATTTATCCGTAACCGCGCCGATGGCGGAACTGCGCGCGCCGGTTGTCACCTGCCCGTCTTCGTAGTCGTTGTAGAAGGCCTTCAGCTTAGAATCCATGGGGTTTGCTTGCAGGCCTTCCTTCTTCACCACCAGGATCGTGCCGGGTTGGGTCACCTTCATTCCCTGCATCACCGTGACGGGATAGGCGCCCTGAATCTGCTGCGCCAGATTGCCCGCGGGCGCCTGCCCTTGAGGCGCGCAAACCGCGGGCAAGACCGCTGACGCAAAAGCGATAGAAGCAATAAAATTTCGCACTGCGAGATCTCCTCTCTGGTCCGAGGCGTGCCGTAACATCCTCACCCCTGGAGCCAGACGTAGAAAATATACACTTTTCTTAGACAACCTACAAGCTAAATTCACAAGTCCGCCAGCGGCAAGAAGGGCCTATTGCCGGAAGTACTATAACTGATGAAATCCCCCGTTCCGCCAGGATCCGCCGTTTCCCCTCAAATATGTATGGCGGAAAACGCAGGCAGGAATGCTCATTTGTTGTTGCGCCGGTGGTTACCCTGGCTACCGCACCCCGTACATAAGGAGTAGAATTGAATGCGATGCTCCGACCGAGTCCCGGATGGCACGCCGTGTTTGTCGTCGCGCTGTGTTTTCCGGCGGCCGCGAATGCTCAGGCCCCGCCCGCGCAGGATCAGAATTCGGCGGAAGTGACTACCCACGATACGCCGGCCACTTTTCGTACCAAGGTCAATCTGGTGCTGGTGCCCGTAGTGGTGCGCGACAAATCAGGCCGCGCCATAGGCAACCTGCACAAGGAAGATTTCCAGATCTCAGACCGCGGCAAGCCGCAGATCATCTCCTCTTTTTCCATTGAAACGCTTGCGAACCCGTCGCCGGAACCGGTTAAGACGCTTCCCGCGGAGAACGGCGTGGAAGCCCCCGCCTCGGCCGCACAGGCCGTCATGCCCAACCGTTTTGTGGCATACGTCTTCGATGATGTGCATATCAGTCTGAGCGACCTCATGCAGGTGCGGGCGGCAGCCCAGCGTCATCTGACCGGTTCGCTGGTCCCCACCGACCGCGCCGCCATCTTCACCACGTCCGGCCGGACCACGCTCGACTTCACGGATGACCGCGCTAAGTTGCTGGAAACCCTCCTGCGCTTGAACCCCCAACCCATCGCGCGATCCCCGGTCCAGGAATGCCCGGACATTTCGTATTACCAGGCCGACCTGATCGTGAATAAGAACGACCCCCTGGCCTTGAACGCCGCCGTCCAGGATACGTTTGCCTGCATGCGCCTGGATCCTACGGATGCTTCCAGCCGGACCCTGGCGCAGACGGTGTCGACGGGGCAGGCCCAGCATGTCCTTCAAACCGGCGAAGTGGAAACCCAGGCGGCCCTGACGGTGCTCAATCAGGTGGTCCGCCGGCTCTCCACCATGCCCGGCAAGCGCAGCATAATCCTGGCATCTCCGGGATTCATTACGCTCGCGGATCTCTTCTCGGAGAAGTCGGCGCTCATTGACCATGCCATCCGAGCCAACGTCATCATCAGCACGCTGAACGCGCGCGGTTTGTACACCGTCATTCCCGGCGGGGACGCCAGCCAACCAAATCCGCAGAGTGCCGCCGGGGCCATGATCCGGGCGCAGTACGAGACCAACAGTTCCACGGTCGGCGAGGATGTGCTGGCCGAGTTGGCCTATGGCACCGGCGGCGTCTTCTTTCACAACGACAACGACCTGTTTGAGGGATTCAATCGCGTGGCGGCGCGCCCGGACTTCATCTATGTGCTGGGATTCTCGCCCGAGAACCTGAAACTGGATGGCCGGTTTCACGCGCTCAAGATAACCGTCAGGAATTCCGGCAAGCTGGATCTGCAGGCGCGCCGCGGCTACTATGCTCCCCAACACCTGGCCGACCCCGGGGAGACCGCCAAGGAAGAGATCCGCGACGCCTTGTTCTCGCGCGAGGAGCTGCGCGATATACCGGTCGAGATACATACCCAATTCTTTAAGTCCAGCGTAGAAAACGCAAAGCTGGCGGTGCTGGCGCGCGTGGACGTGAAGCATCTGCGCTTTCGCAAGGAGAATGGCCGCAACATGGATAACCTGACGGTGGTTTCCGGTGTCTTCGACCGGAACGGCAACCTGATCACCGGAAATCAAAAAACCGTCGAGATGCACTTGAAAGATCAAACGTTGGAAAGCAGGCTCGACCATGGAATCACCGTCAGAAGCAGCTTCGACGTGAAGCCCGGCAGTTACCTGGTCCGGCTGGTGGTAAGGGATTCCGAGGGAGAATTAATGGCAGCGGCCAACGGCGCTGTCGAGATTCCGATGAATTGAGGTGTAAGATGCAGTTTCGCACCCTGTTGTTTTGGTCGTTACTGACCTGCTCCGCGGCCGCCCCTTTGGCGCGGGCGCAGGACACCGGCGCGCAGGCCGGCACAGTGCCGGTCATCAAAGCCGAGACGCGCGTGGTTCTGGTCGACGCGGTCGTAACCGACAAAAAGGGAGAATACGTCCACGGCCTGGAGGCCAAGGACTTTAAGGTCTTCGAAGACAACAGGGAGCAAACCGTCACCAGCTTCTCGTTCGAAGCCGATCCCAACTCTCCGAATAACACGCAGAAGCACTACATGGTGCTCCTTTTCGATAATGCCACGATGGATGTCGCCGACCAGATGCGCGCCCGCCAGGCTGCCGCACAGTTCATCGACGCGAATGCGGGTCCCAACCGTTTGATGGCCATCATGAACTTCGCCGGCAATATCAGCGTGGCGCAGAACTTTACGGCCGACGCGGATCGCTTGAAAAAGGTGGTTGGCGGCGTCAAGTTTTCGCCCATCTCCCCCAATGCATCCGATCCGGTCGAGTTGGCTTCTACAGGCATGCCCAATTTGGGAAACGCGGAATCCGCTCTCGGCGTATGGGACGAGTTGTTGGCCGTGCGCAGCCTGGCGAAACTGCTCGCGCCGATCCCCGGCCGCAAGATGGTTGTGATGTTGACCTCCGGTTTCGTGGTTCCCCCTGACAATATGTTTGAGCTGAGCGCCGCGATTTCCGAATGCAACCGCGCGAACGTGGCGATCTATCCGATTGACGTGCGCGGCCTCGTCGGGGGCATCCCGGCGGGTCCATCCGGCGCGAACCTATGGTCGCCCTCCACCTCCCGAGTGGTCAAGGTCCAGCTCGCTTCCTTTAGCCCGTCGGATTCTTCCGGAATGTCTAATTCCTTCTTCCAGCATGGCGGCGGCGCGGGCGGCGGCGGTGGCGCGGGCGGTGGCGCCGGTGGTGGCGCAGGGGGCGGTGGCGGTAAAGGCGGTGGTGGCACTGGTGGCGGTGGTGCCGGCGGAGGCAAGGGTGGCGGCGGCGGCACGGGCGGCGGCACGGGCGGCGGCACGGGCGGCGGCAAAGGTGGCGGCAGCACAGGCGGCGCAGCCGGCGGCCGGGGAGGCGGCACCACCACTATGAACCCCAACACCGTGAATAACTACAATCAGGCCCGCAATCTGATTCCGCAGTTCCCGCCCAGCGCTTCGACCAATCAGCAGGTCCTGTTCGCGCTGGCGTCCGGTACCGGCGGCTTCGTGATCGTGAATACCAACGACTTGCTCGGAGGAATGCAGAAGATCAGCAAAGAGCAGGATCAATTCTACCTGCTCGGCTACACTCCACCTGAGTCGGCCGAGGGCAGCTGCCATTTCCTGAAAGTCAAACTGGACCGCCCGGGAACCTCGGTGCGCTTCCGCAGCGGCTATTGCAATGTGAAAGCCGTGGACGCTTTGGCCGGAAACCCGGTGGAGAAGGACCTGGAAAGCCGCGTGGCGGGTTCCGCGCCAGGCATACCGGGTGTCGGCATCCAGGCGCCGTTCTTCTTCACGTCGCCCAACACCGCTCGCGTCGCCATCGCGCTCGAGATTCCGGGCGACGGGATCAAGTTCGAGAAGGTGCATGGAAAATTTCACGCCGAAATCAACATCCTGGCAATCGCCTATCGGCCCGACGGCTCCGTGGCGGCGCGCTTCAGCGACAACAAAAAGCTGGAGGTCGAGAACAAGAAGGAGATGCAGGCTTTCGCAGCGCAGCCTTATCATTACGACAGCCAGTTCGACATCGCCTCGGGCCAGTACACCCTGAAGGCCGCGTTCAATTCCGGCGGAGCTACGTTTGGAAAGGTGGAGGTGCCGATTACCATTGATCCGTACGAACGTAAGGATTTCGGTCTCAGCTCCCTGGCGCTCAGCAAAGACCTGCATCGCCTGGCCGATGTCGGATCGGACCTGGATGCCGTCTTGCTCGAAGGCCGTACTCCCCTGGTCGCTTCGGGATTCCAGTTCAACCCCGCCGGTCTGTACCGCTTCAAGAAGTCGGATCGCATCGCGTTGTACGCGGAGATCTACGAGCCGCACGCGGTGGATAAGACTCCTCCGGTTGTGGGAGTGCAGCTTCGCGTGCTGGACCGCAAGACCCAGCAGGTGAAGGAAGACTCGGGACTGGGAAGCGTCACCGCGCAGATTAAGCCCGGAAATCCGATGATTCCGGTAGGACTCAAGCTTCCCATCGACAAACTCGATCCGGGCGCATATAGCGTCGAGGTGAAGGCCGTTGATTCGACCGGCAACTCGAAGACCCGCCTGACCAATTTCGATATCGAGTAGCGGCGCGCCAGCTTCAACCTCGTTAGGAGGCCCCTTCCCAGTCGCTGCGGGCGATGAGGGTCGATCCGGTCGTGGCGTTGTGGTGGGTATGCGCCTGCAGCCTCGGTAGAGCCTGCCGGGCGGCCTCTTCGCCGGCTCGCACCAGCTGCATGGCGCTGTCGAAGGCGTCCCACTCCATGCCCCGCACATCCGGCTCGATGACCAGGTCGGAATGCTGCCGCCAGGTGATTTCGGTGCGACTGTGCAGGATCTGGAAACATCGGTTAATAACATGGAACATATTGGTCGGAATAGCTGCGGCGCCCTGCATGGGCAGGTGCACGGAGATCACGTGCGTAGCGCCCAGCAGGCGGGTGAGCAGCGCGGGAACTTCCGTGCTGATGGCGCCATCCACCAGCAGGCGCGTGCCGCATCGCACGGGCTGGAACAGCCCCGGGTAGGAGCAACTGGCCCGTATGGGCAACACCACGTCGCCGCGGTCACGGAAGACCATCGCCTCGCCGGTGACCACGTCGGTCGCCACCACGCCCAGCGGCATGCGCATTTCCTCGAAGGCGTAGTGCTTGAGCAGCTTGCGCAGGAAGCGTTCCATGCGGTCGCTGCCCGCGATGCCCATGCGTCCGATGGTCCAGCGGGCCACGTCGGTGAAGCGCATGGCGCACCCGGCGCGGGCGATCTCCTCCGGAGTGGTGCCACTGGCGTAGGCTGCCGCGACAATGGCTCCGGCGCTGACACCCGCAATGCAGTGAATGGGGATGTGGTTCTGTTCCAGCACGCTGAGCACGCCGACGTGCGCCAGACCGCGCGCGAAACCTCCGCCCAGTGCCACGCCGATGCGCACGGGCGCGGGGACCGCTTCCGTGAACATTTCGGGCGGCCGGCTCGGCTTGCGGCGCAACAACGACGCCCAATTGCCCCACGCGATTTTCAAAGCCCTCTCCTGTCACTCCCCCCTGATGGACTACTATTATCTTGGATGTGCACTCATTTCGCCAAGTTCCGTGCGTTGCTGCTTTGCGCCTTGCTTTTTGCCCCAGCGTTTGCGCAGACGCCCTTTTCCGGCACGCCGGCGATGGAACAATCGCTCGCGAAGCTGACCGTGCTGGGCAGCGTTTTGTTGATTGCGGCGCACCCCGACGACGAGAATACCGCGATCCTGGCGTATTATGCACGCGGCCGGCACATGCGCACGGGCTATCTTTCGTTGACCCGGGGCGAAGGCGGCCAGAACCTGATCGGCCCCGAGCAGGGCGATCTGCTGGGGCTGATCCGCTCGCACGAATTGCTGGCGGCCCGCCGGATCGACGGCGCCGAGCAATATTTCACCCGCGCAATCGACTTCGGATACTCCAAGTCGCCCGAAGAGACCCTGGCAAAGTGGGGCCGCCAGCGCATCCTTTCCGACGTAGTTTGGGTGATCCGCCGTTTCAGGCCGGATGTCGTGATTCTGCGCTTCTCGGGCACGTCGAAAGACGGGCACGGGCAGCACCAGGTATCCGCGATTCTAGGCAAAGAGGCCTTCTTCGCGGCCGGGGATGCCACGCGCTTTCCGGAGCAACTGAAATTCGTCCAGCCCTGGAAGGCGCGCCGGCTGCTGTTCAATACATTCGCCTTCACGCGAGAACAGGAGAAAGAGGCGGCCGCCCTGCCGGGCCGCATCGAAGTGGACACCGGCGCATACAATCCGGTGCTGGGTGTTTCCTATGGCCAAATTGCGGGCATGAGCCGCAGCATGCATCGCAGCCAAGGCATGGGAGTGCCGCAGCGGCCGGGGCCGTCGAAGAACTATCTTGTCCCGGTGGGCGGCGATCCGCCGGTGAAAGACGCGTTCGACGGGATCGATACCACCTGGGAGCGCGTGCCGGGCGGGGCGGAGATCGGGCACATGCTGGCGGAAGCCCAGCACGCCTTCGAACCGGAGCATCCCGAGCGGGCTATCCCGTGGCTTCTGAAAGCTCAGCCGCGTTTGGCGGCGCTGCACGATCCATGGGCCAGCCTGAAGCTTAACGAATTGAACGAGACCATCGCCCTTTGCGCGGGCTTGTGGCTGGATGCCAACGCCGACAAGTACGCGGTGCCGCCCGGATCGACCTTCGAGATCTCATACACGGCGCTGAACCGATCGACCGTGCCGATGAAACTCGAGGGCCTGACGCTGCAGGGCATGGGCGGCGATGCACATACCGACACGCATCACGCCGCGCTCGATGCAAACCAGCCGGTCAACTCGCAGCTCAAATTCACGGTATCCGCCGATCAGCCTTATTCACAGCCGTTCTGGCTGCGGGAACCGAAACAGGGCGACACATATGCCATCCCGGATCAGCAGTTGATTGGTCTTCCGGACGACCCGCCGGCGCTGAAATTGCGGTTCACGCTCGAGGCCAGCGGAGTGGTTTTCGATCTGGTGCGTCCCGTCGAGCACCGCTATATCGATCGTGTCGACGGCGAGCAGACACGGGCACTGACGGTAGTGCCTCCGGTAGCTGTGAACCTGCGGCGCGACATGGTCCTGTTTCCGGACGGCGGCGGGCGCAAGGTGGATATCGAAGTCCGCGCCGATGTGCCGAACGCGGCCGGCGACGTGCGGCTGTCGCTCGATCCGGGATGGACCGCCGATCCGGGCTCGCGCACCTTCGAGGAGGCCAAGGCGGGGGAACAGCAGCCGCTTGCCTTCGAGGTGAAGCCGGGCCAATTGCCCGATCCGCCGTCGCAACTGCGGGCGATGGCGCGCGTGGGCGATCGCGACATTGGCGTCGGCATGCTGGTGATTTCGCATCCGCCGCTGCCGCCCCTGACCGTGTTTCCGCCGGCCGTGGTGAAACTGGTGCGGGCGGATGTACGGGTAACGGCGCGCCGGGTCGGCTATGTGATGGGAGCGGGAGACGAGATGCCCGACGCCATCCGGCAGCTTGGCTGCGAGGTGACGCTGCTCGCCAGTTCCGATCTGGCGCAGGGCGATCTGGCCGGTTTCGACGCCATTGTGACCGGCGTACGCGCTTACAATACGCGCGCGGATTTACGCGCCAACCTGCCGCGCTTGCTGGAGTATGCGCGCAATGGCGGCACCCTGATCGATCAATACAACGTTACAGACGCCAACCTGATGCCCGTGGGGCCTTACCCATTCAAGGTCGGACGCGAGCGCGTGTCGGTGGAGGAAGCTCCCGTGACGTTGCCGGATCCGGCGCACCAGCTGCTGCACAAGCCGAACGAAATCACGCAGAAGGACTTCGATGGTTGGATTCAGGAGCGCGGGTTGTATTTCGCGTCCGAGTGGGATCCCAGGTATCAGACAGTGCTGGAATCGCACGATCCCGGAGAAAAGCCGCAGGCGGGCGGAATGCTGTACGCGCGCTATGGAAAGGGAGTGTACATTTTCAGCGGATACTCGTGGTTCCGGGAGTTGCCGGCGGGGGTGTCGGGGGCGTACCGGATATTCGCCAACATGCTCAGCGCGAAGTAGGCATAGAATCCGCTTCTCGGGCAGGGGCGGCCAGGAGCGAAGCTCGAATTGGACATTTGCTTTTGCCTGTGGTAAGCTCTCAGATGTTCCCCGAAGACGCTCAATGGGAGGTCCGCGCTTCTAGGCCGGACCGTTTGCACCAGTGAGGATTTATGGCAAATCAATCAGGTAAGCATTATCAGGCTGCGGCCAAACAGGTCCAGGCGCGTGAATATCCCCTGGAAGAGGCGGTGCCGCTGCTGCAGAAGATCAAATACGCCAAGTTCGATGAAACCGTCGAGGTGCACCTGCGCCTGGGCGTCGATCCTAAGCACGCCGACCAGATGGTTCGGGGTACCGTAGTGATGCCCAACGGCTTAGGCAAGTCCAAGAAAGTGCTGGTGATAGCCGCCGGCGACAAGCAGAAGGAAGCCGAAGAAGCCGGCGCGGATTTCGTGGGTGGCGAGAACATGGTCACCAAGATCCAGACTGAGAGCTGGACCGATTACGACGCCGTGATCGCCACTCCGGATATGATGCGATCGGTGGGTAAACTCGGCAAGATTCTGGGACCGCGCGGGCTGATGCCCAATCCGAAGACCGGGACGGTCACCCAGGATGTAAGCAAGGCCGTGAAGGAAATCAAGGCCGGCAAGGTGGAGTTCCGGGTGGATAAGACCGGGATCATTCACGCCCCAGTGGGCAAAATCAGCTTTTCTTCGGAAAAGCTGGTGGAGAACGCGTCCAGCTTGATCAGCGCGGTGGTGAAGGCCAAACCCGCCGCGGCTAAAGGCAAGTACGTGAGGAGCGCGACCATCTGCTCGACCATGGGGCCGGGCGTATCGCTGGACGTTACGGTATTCAGCGCCAAGGCGGCTGTCTAGTTTGACGCGGGTGTCGAAATGAAGAAGAAAGAAGACAAGCAAAAAGATCTGGAAGCCCTGCGGCAGGATCTGCAGGCGTCCCGAAACCTGTTCGTGACCGGCTATGAAAAGCTGAAGGTAGCGCAGGATTTCGAGTTGCGCAAGACCATCCGGGCCGCGGGCGGACAGTATCGCGTGATCAAGAACAATATCGCCGAGAAGGCCGCCGAAGGCACGGCCGCCGAAGAAGTTTTGAAAAATCTGCGAGGCATGACGTCGCTGGCCTATACCACCTCCGATCCGGTGGCGCTGGCCAAGGCTTTAACGGCTTATGCCAAGATCAACCCCAGCTTTACGTTTAAGGCGGGCGTGGTGGAAGGGCGAGTCATCGATGTAAAGGCCATCGGCGACCTGGCCAGCATGCCGCCCAAGGAGGCCGTCTTCGCCAAGCTGTTGTTCCTGATCAATGCCCCGGCGCAGCGGCTGGTGGCAACGCTGGGCGCGGTGGGACGGAACGTGGCGGTAGTGGTCGATCAAGCGGCCAAGGAAGGCAAGTTTAAGTAAGAGAGTTTCAAGAGACAGGAGCGCTTAGGAAAATGGCGGATATCAACACAATTGCGGATCAGATTCAAGGCTTGACGCTGCTGGAAGCATCCCAGCTCGTCAAACTGCTGGAAGAAAAGCTCGGTGTTTCGGCAGCGGCCGCGGCCCCGGTGATGGTGGCCGGCGGCGGCGCGGCGGCAGCGGCGGCACCCGCGGCCGAGGAAAAGACCGAATTCGCGGTCGTTCTCACGGCGGTTGGCGCCAACAAGATCAACGTCATCAAGGCGGTTCGCGAAGTCACCAGCCTGGGCCTGAAAGAGGCCAAAGACCTGGTGGACGGAGCTCCCAAGCCGATCAAGGAAGGCGTTAGCAAGGACGAGGCGGAAACCATCAAAAAGAAGTTCACGGATGCGGGCGCGACAGTTGAGGTGAAGTAGCTGTGGCAGGCCCGTGCCTGCAAGTTGCTGGAATCATTGCATTTGACATTGGTTCCAAAATTGCTGTTGACGGCCTGGGCGGGCCTTTGGTAGTATAATCGGTTGGGATCTTCTTTTTTCAACCGGATTCGATCCCATTGGTGACTGTGAATTTCGAATCCTGGCACTTCAATTGCAGTCGGCCTTCAACTGCAAGGCGGGGATTTGCGTCTCATCTCGCGACGGAATCTCCTGTCAGGATTTGTGTCTTTCCACTCGCCATTCGCCACCGCTCTTCTCAGCAGATCTCGCTGACTGACTTTAACCCGGCTCTCGCCGCCCAAAACACCGTTCCGGTCCCACTCCGGCGCCTGCCCATGCAGTACATTACGGCCTTTCCAAGGAGCGATGCTCCTCCCGGATGGTCAATGTTTTCGTAGCTGGTAGTTTTGCTTAGG
>DATGGM010000207.1:0-11415 GCA_035308525.1 Bryobacteraceae bacterium | reverse complement strand
TTTCGCCGAGACTCCTTTCCGCATACAGCGTGTTGACGTGACGCGCGCCGTATGCCCGCTGGTACGCTGCCTGTACCTGTTCGAGCAGCTTCTCCGCCTGCGCGTAATCGCCTTCGCCCAGGATCACCTTCGCGAGACCATACATTTCCCGCTCAGTGAACGGGTGCTCCGGACCATACAAACGCCGGTAGCTTACCAGCCCCTTCTCCAGAAGAGCGCGGGCTTCGGCATACCGGCTCTGGCGAATGTATATGGCGGCCAGGCTGTCGCTGGTATTCAGAGTATCGATGTTGTCATAACCGATGCGGCGGGACTGAATCTCAAGAGCCTTCTTCAGGAGCGGTTCCGCTTCCGCGTACTGATTGTTCTGGAAATATAGCGCCCCCAAGTTCTGCATCGCGACAACCGTTTGCGGATCCGCCGGACCCAATTTGCGGGTTTTCCCTTCAAACACAGCTTTCGCCGCGGCCACCGCCTCCGTGTTCTTGTCCTGATCGATGTATGCGGTGGATAGCACCATCAGGATGTCGAGAGTCGCGGGATCGTCGGCGCCCCGATGCGCCGCACTCAGTTCATAGGCCCTGCGCAAATGCTGTTCGGCCTCCGGATTAAGGCCCAGGCCCATATAGGCTTTGCCAATGGTGTGTTGGATGGCCGATTCCACAAGCGGCTGGTGCGCGAACCTTTTGCCCACTTTCGCCGCCGCGCGCTCCAGCAGCGTACGTGCCTTGACATCCGGATCCGGCGCCGCTTCGTTGCCTGACTGGGATTCCGGATTGGCTTGCGACAACAGATCTTCCTGGAGAAACTGGTTGACTGCCCTGGCGATGGCAGCCTCGGCGTCCGCGCGGTCCCGCTGTCTATTGGCGACGACACTCTGCCAGATACTCACAGCGGCCGCGACCATCAGCACCAGGACGAAGGCGCACAGCGTGACCAGCGCCCCGCGATAGCGGCGCGCGAACTTACGGGCACGGTACGCCGCGGAGGGCGCCACCGCCAGCACGGCTTCGTTCCGCAGGTACCGCCCAATATCCGCCGCGAAATCGGAAGGTGAACCATAGCGCCGCGAGCGCTCTTTCTCGAGGGCCTTCAGCGTAATCGAGTCAAGATCGCCGCGTATCTGTTTGACCAGAGCCACTGGTTCGGTCTGGCGCCTATGGGCCATTTTGGTCGAGGTGACCGGGTCCTGAGTCCGGATCCGCGTACTGGGCTTGGGCGCGTCATCCTCCCGCAGCCTCCGCAGGAACTCATCGAACGCGATTTGGCGCAGCTCGATAGGCGGCGCGCCCGCCAGCAACTCGTACAGGATGATCCCCAGCGAGTAGACATCCGTCCGCGTATCGATGTCCTCGCCCGACGAAAGGGCCTGCTCCGGGCTCATATATTCCGGCGTCCCAATCATCACTCCCACACGCGTGAACAAGGTCTCCGCGGTGAGCTTCCGGGTCAGCGCCTTGGCTACTCCGAAATCGATGATCTTGGGCGCCGGGCGGCCATCGACTTCGGTGACGAGGATGTTGGAGGGCTTCAGGTCGCGGTGAATGATGGCTTTCTGGTGCGCGTGCTGGACGCCTTCGCAGACACGCATGAACAGATCCAGCCGTTCGCGCGTGCTGAGCCGGTGATTGTCGCAGTAGGCCGTGATCGGAATACCCGCGACGTACTCCATGACGAAATAGGGCGCACCTTGCGGCGTGGAACCGGCGTCCAGCACCTTGGCGATGGCCGGGTGGTCCATCAGGGCCAAAGCCTGGCGCTCCGACTCGAAGCGCGCGATTACTTCGCGGCTGTTCATCCCGGCTTTGACCAGCTTGAGGGCGACGCGGCGGCGTACCGGTTCTTTTTGCTCCGCCAGCCAGACCTCGCCCATGCCACCTTCGCCGATCTTCTGCAGCAGGTGATAGCGGCCGATTACGGTTCCGGCGGTCTCAGCGGGGTCCATGGGCGTGGTAGCGGCCGTGCCGCCATCGTTGAGGCCGGAGGTGGCGCCGGGATCGAGGCGTTCTTCAGCGGACACGTTGAATACCCTCCTGGAGCTTCAATTGCGACAGTATACAGCACCCGGCATTCGGCCGTCTCACGCGGATTCCCGGCGGCAAAGCGTCATCGGCTAACTTAAGCTTACCGATCCGGGCCGGGCCGCTGAGACTTTTTTGAGCGCATTGACCATTTCGGCCTTTCTGTGATTTAATCTAGGCAACAAAACCGTCTCGCGATCTCGAGGTTGGATGTGTTCCATGCGGAATAAGACGCTCCGTTTCGTTCCTTTAGTTTTCCTCGCGCAGATTAACCTACCCGGCGCAGTTCGCTATCCAGCGATGGCGCCTCTCGATCAGTATTTGGCGCCGGACGAGAAATCCGAAATCGCGCTGGCTCGCACGGCTGCTCCGGCATCCATTTCGGACGCCGCCGAAGTAATGGTGCTGGGACGGGCGGGGTACGCAACCGCGGTGAAGGGCAGGAATGGCTTTCTCTGCCTAGTGGAACGATCATGGGGCGCCGCCACCAATGAACCGGATTTCTGGAATCCTAAAGTGCGCGCTCCCATTTGCTTCAATCCGGCAGCCGCAAGGACCTTTGTGCCCATCTTCCTGATGAAGACCAAACTGGTGCTGGCAGGAAAATCGAAGGCGGAGATCGTGCAGGCGGCCGCGTCCGCGCTGGATAAGAAGGAACTGCCCGGGCTGGAGCCTGGAGCGATGTGCTACATGCTTTCGAAGCAGCAGTACTTAAACGACGGCGACATCAACTGGCATCCGCATCTGATGTTTTTTGTCGCGGGCGACGCGGCGAAAAGCTGGGGCGCCAATCTGCCGGGCTCGCCAGTGATAGCGGCGGACGACCCTGAAGAGCGGGTGACTATTTTCATGGTCTGGGCCGGCAAATGGTCCGATGGGACACCGGCTCCGCAGGCTATGCACTGACCTGGGCTTTCGCGCCTTGGCCGGCCCTACCCAAGATGGGTATTTCCTGGCACAACCATTCGTGGTGGTGTGAAGGAACACTCCATCTGGCGACGTGTTCCTTTCCGCGATGCCGCATACTATTCTTATGCCCACCATCACGGCCAAAGACGGTATAGAGATCTACTACAAGGACTGGGGTAAAGGACAGCCTGTAGTTTTCAGTCATGGTTGGCCGCTCAGCGCGGACGACTGGGATAACCAGATGTTGTTCTTCCTGCATCACGGCTATCGGGTGATCGCCCATGATCGCCGCGGGCATGGCCGCTCGACGCAGACCGCCGACGGCCACGATATGGATCATTATGCCGATGACCTGGCGGCTCTCACCGCGCATCTGGACTTGAAAAATGCCATCCATGTGGGCCATTCCACCGGGGGCGGCGAGGTGACGCACTATCTGGCCAAGCATGGCGAAAGCCGGGTGAACAAGGCAGCGCTGATCAGCGCGGTGCCTCCTCTCATGGTGAAGACCGCGGACAATCCGCTGGGCCTTCCCAAGGAAGTTTTCGATGGTTTGCAGGCGCAGCTTGCCGCGAATCGTTCGTCATTCTATCGCGATCTGGCGGCCGGGGCTTTCTACGGCTACAACCGGCCGGGCGCCAAAGCCTCGGAGGCCGTAATTCAAAATTGGTGGCGCCAGGGCATGATGGGCGGAGCCAAAGCGCATTACGACGGTATCGTGGCCTTCTCCCAAACGGATTTTACGGAAGATCTCAAGAGGATCAACGTCCCGGTGCTGGTCATGCATAGCGAGGACGATCAGATCGTGCCCTATGCCGCCTCCGGTCCGCGGTCCGCAAAGTTGTTGAAGAACGGGACTTTTATAAGCTATAAGAACTTCCCGCACGGTATGCCTACCACGGAAGCTACCACCATCAACGCCGACCTGCTGGCGTTCTTCAAAGCCGCTTCGACGGTCGCGGCTTGAAACAACTCGAATCTCAGGCTTCAGGCGTGGCGCGAACGGTCGGTCACCAGCTCGGGGTGTTGCGTCATCATGCGGTTGACGACGTGGCAGTTCCAGCAGACAGGCTGATGAGTGGCCAGGACGTCGGGTATATTCCCGGCGGGCACGTCCAGCCATTGGATGGTCCGGTGGTCCGGATTCAGGAGGGCGGGCTGGTGGCCCACCCAATCCAATTCGCCGATGGGCTTGCCGCATACGGCGCAGTTCTTACCGTGGTACCAGTTGGTTACGATCTGACGAACCAGGCAGTCTTCCGGCGCGGCTTCGATCTGACTGAGGCATTCCTGGCCGCAGTTCTGGAACTCGGGCCAGCGGGAACAGGTCTTCAGCCGCAGAACCGGTTTGTCTTCCAGCGTGGTAAACCACAAATGCCGGGCGTCCACAGTCACGCCTGCCGGGCGATGATTTTCCGGGCAGGTGATGACGCGGGGTCCACGGAACTTGAGGTAGATCTGGGCGAAGGTGCGTCCGAACACGAGCAGAAGCACAACCAGGACCGGCACAGCCGCGACCAGGGCGAATGTATTCATGGAATTCACCTTGTGGAAACCAGGTATGCACGCGCCTCGCCATGGCGTATCTGTCCTGTTCCGAAGGGAATCGACAGGATGACCCGCGTGCTTTTCCACAGGTATGCGTAGAATGCCCCGATTTAGCCGGCAACGAAGGCATGGGCTGGCGCGTATTGATTTTTATGTGTAGGCGCATTTTCATCGGCCTGACTTTGGCGGCCACCCTGCTGGTTTCGGCGGTTCCAGAGGACTACCAGGCGGTTGTCCACAAGTTTTACCTGATCGAACACGAGCGGGTAAGACCAGGGTCGCGGGTGGTGCTGACGCTGCAGGAATTGAACGCATACGCGCGGCAGGAAATCGCCGATGTGGCGCCGGACGGGGTGCGCAATCCGCATCTCGACCTGGGAGAGGGGAAAGCTACGGCGTTCGCGCTGATCGATTTCGGCAAGCTGCGGCGCGCCGAGGGAAATCCGCCCGGCAAGCTCATGGCTTATCTGCTGGATGGCGAGCGGCCGGTGACCATTACGGCGCGCATCCGGTCGGCTGAGGGTACCGCCACGGTGGATGTGGAGAGCGTGGAGATTTCGGGCGTCACGCTGGAAGGACGGATGCTGGAGTTCCTGATCCAGAGGTACGTGATTCCGGCTTATCCGAACGCCAAGGTCGGGCAACCGTTCGAGCTTGGCCACCGCATCGAGCGGCTGGACGTGCAGCCGTCCGCGGTGGCGGTGGTCATCCGATAATGGGTCGATGACCCTTTGGCCGCTTCTCCTTCTTCCGCTGGCCGGCGCGCCCGCCGACCAGATCATTTTCGACACCGACTGCGGGTATTTCGGCGACGATGGCTCCGCGCTGGTGATGGTTTTGCGCAGCCCCGACAAGGTGCGGGTGGCGGAGATCACGGCGGTTTCCGGGAACGTTTGGGCGGCGGAGAGCGCCGGCTACCTGAAGGAGATTCTGGGGCTGCTGGGCCATCCCGAAATGAAAGTTTCGGTGGGCGCGCAGATGCCGTTCACACATACCGCGGAACTGGCCAAGCTGGAAGGCCCGCTGGAGTTTGAAGGCGCGTTCGCGCGGCCGCGCAAGCTGACGCCGGCGGGACAGGCCGAGGCCATCGGGGAACTGGCGGCGGTGATCGGCCAGCATCCGGGCCAGATCACGATTCTGGCGCTGGGCCCCATGACGAACGTGGCGATCCTGCTGCGGCTGCATCCGGATCTGGAGACGAAGATCAAGCGCATCGTATTCATGGGGGGAAATGTGCACGTGCCGGGCAACGCGTCGGGCGCGGCGGAGTTCAACTTCTGGTTCGACCCGGAGGCGGCGCAGATGGTGATGCGCTCGCGGATACCGGAGAAGGTGATGTTCCCGCTGGATATCTGCAATCGCGCGGTGTTGAACAGGGAGCAGTTCGATGCCATCGTGGCGGCGAAGACGCCCATTACGGAGCGATACAAAGAAGATTTCGGCAGGCGCTACCCGGGCTTTCTGAAGAATCCGAAAGCCACGGGGTATCTTTGGGACGAACTGGCGGCGGCGTGGCTGTTGGATACGGGCTTCGTGACGAAGGCGGAGAAATCGTGGCTGGACGTGGAGACGCGCTTCGGCAAGAGCTACGGCGCGACGGTGGCGCTGGATCGCAAGCTGGCGCCGGATGCCACGCCGGTGGACGTGAAGCTGGATCTGGACTTGGCCCGATTCTCGAAACTTTATCAGCGCCTGTTGACGGCGCGGTAGTTCCTCAATTCTGCCTGGCGCAGGTGAAGTTGGCGGCGTCATCGGTGCTGCCGCTGCCGGAGTAGTGCGCGATTAAGGGGTAAGCGCACAGCGGGCGGGTGCGGACGATTTCGCTCTTGGGGTCCAGGTCGCTCTTGCGCCTGGCGGCGATGATGCGCTCGGGCGCGACGCCTTTCTCGACCCAGCGCTCCAGGGCGGCGTCGATATCGTGATCAGGGTCGCCGGTACCCAGCGAGAACTGGCCGAAGCTGTTGGGACCGGAGCCTCCGCCGCAGTGTTGCATGCCGGGCACCATGAAGAGGCGCACGAAGCTGCCCGTGGCGGAGCCCATTTTGGCGGCGACGCTGTCGTAATAGTTGATGGTGGCCTGGGCGGCGATGGCGGCGTCGCTCCATCCGTGATAGAGGATGAGCTTGCCGCCACGGGCGCGGAAGCGGCCGAGGTCGGGGTCGGTGGCGTTGAGGTTGCGGGTTTGCTTGTCCTCGGCGGCTTTGGTGTCGCGGTCGGTATCGAAAGTGTGGAAGTCCCAAGCAGCGTTGTCGAAAACCATGTTCTTGTAGAACTGCGTGCCGAAGGCGTACATGAGGCTGCGCTCGGGGGCGGGACCGGTGATCCAGACGGCCCAGCCGCCCATCTCCGCTTCGCCGCCGGGGGCGTAGCCGGGAAAGATCTGGGCATGCGAGGTGTGTCCGCCGGCGTATAGCTTCTTGAGCGCGGCCACCTGCCTGGCGGTGAGGCAGGTGTCGTTCTCTTCCGCCTTGCAGAGCAGCACGCCGGGATCGTAGTGGCATTTTGACGGGTCTTCGATGACGCCGTCTTTCACGCCGTCGAGGGCGTCGCACGCGGCCAGGGCAGCGTCCTGAATGGCGCGGAGCTTCTTGGACGGGATGTAGCTGTCCTTGTCGCCCATGAGGGCGAGATTGTCCCAGGCGGCGTTGGCGAGCAGGTGGGTCCAGTAGTTGGCGGGGGCGCCGGCGATGATGCCGTCGTAGTCGTCGGGGTAGCGCTGGGCTTCCATGAGGGCCTGGCGGCCGCCGTTAGAGCAGGAGCTGAAATACGAACGCCGGGGGGCTTCGCCGTAGAAGGCGTGCAGGATGGCCTTGGCCTTGACGGCGGTTTCGTGGATGGCGCGGTAGCCGAAGTCGGCGATCTTGTCGGGGTGGTCGAGCGCCCAGGAGGCATCGGTGCCGCCGGCCTGATGGCCGGTATCGGTGGCGGCGCCGGCATAGTTGGCGCGCACCGCGAGGGCCAGTTGATCGTAACCGATGGAGCCGGCGAAGCCGCCGTTGCCGAGGCCCTGGAACTTGCCGTTCCAACCGGCGGCGGGCAGCCAGACTTCGAACTGGATGTTGGAGTCCGGGGCGGGCTTGATGACTCCGGCGACGCGGCAGAAGGCGGGCAGGTTGGGCAGAGGCTTGCCGCCGGGCGGGGTGAAGCTGCCGGCGGAAACCAGCTCAGCGGTTTTGATGGTGGTGGCTGGCAGGCTGAGCTTGGCCAGGGCGTCGCAGGGTTGGGCCGCGCGCGAGGCGGCGGGGATGCAGGCGGCGAGGGATATCGCGGCGAGGGCGGTGCGAAGTTTGATGGTCATGGGTTGTGTGACTTCTTTACGAATATAAAACAGTTGGGCGGGGTTGTATAATCGACTGGCGCATGAAGAGATGGATTATGACGTTGGTGTGGGCGTCGGGATTGGCGGCCGGCGGGGGCGAGGAAGTTTTTCTGCAGCGGTGCGCGGGGTGTCACGGCAAAGACGCGCGCGGCACGGGGAAGGGGCCGGGGCTGGCGGCGAGTCCGCGGCTGGCGGGTCAGGCGGCGGAGCAGTTGCGGGCGATGATTCAGCGCGGGTCTCCGGCGGCCGGGATGCCGGCCATGGATCTGCCGGCGGCGGATTTGGACGCGGTCGTGAAGTATGTGCAGGGGCTGAATGCGCATGTGCGCGCTGTGGGGACAGGGGGCAGGCGCATTACCTGGCGCGCGCCGGAAGCGGGCGACTGGCTGACGTACAACGGCGACCTGAGCGCGAACCGGTATAGCGAATTACGCGAGATCAATACGGCCAATGTTGATCGCCTGAAGTTGCGGTGGCTCTTTCCGATTACGCATTTCGGCCTGGAGACGACGCCGCTCGAAGCGGATGGGGTGATGTATGTCACGGGGCCGAACCAGGTTTATGCCATTGACGCGTTGACGGGCGCGGAGATCTGGAAGTTTGCGCGTCCGCAGACGCGGGGGCTGGATGGCGATGCTTCGCTGGGGACCAATCGCGGCGCGGCAATCCGCGACGACAAAGTGTTCTTCGTGACGGACAACGCACACCTGATCGCGCTGGATCGCGGTTCGGGGAGCCTGGTTTGGGAGACGGACATGCCGAACGAGCCGCAGCATTATGGCGGGACGCTGGCGCCGCTGGTAGTGAAGGACATGGTGGTGGCGGGGGTGTCCGGCGCGGACGAAGGCATTCGCGGGTTTGTGGCGGCTTTCAAGGCCGAGACGGGCGCGCTGGTGTGGCGGCACTGGACGGTTCCGCGGCGGGGCCAACCGGGATCGGAGACGTGGAAGGGAAGCGAGCCGGTGATGGGAGGCGGGTCCACGTGGCTGACCGGGACGTACGACGCGGAGCTGGATACGCTGTTCTGGCCCACGGGGAATCCATTTCCCGATTCGGAAGATGAAGATCGCGGCGGGGACAATCTTTACACGGATTGCATTCTAGCGCTGAATCCGGCGGATGGGGCGCTAAAGTGGCATTATCAGTTGACGCCGCACGATCTGCGAGACCGGGATGCCACCGAGCCGTTCGTGTCGGTGAACGCACAGTATCGGGGCAGGGCGCGCAAGGTGCTGCTGCATGCGGACCGCAACGGATTCTTTTACGTGCTGGATCGCGCGACGGGCAAGTTGCTGCTGGCCAAGCCGTTTCTGCGGCGGGTGGATTGGGCGTCGGGAATCGGGGAGGATGGCCGGCCGCGGGTGACGGATCCGGGCGGGTGTCCGGACGATGCGGCGA
This sequence comes from Bryobacteraceae bacterium, assembly GCA_035308525.1. Lineage (GTDB taxonomy): Bacteria > Acidobacteriota > Terriglobia > Bryobacterales > Bryobacteraceae > Bog-159. Next base: position 2,220 of record DATGGM010000207.1, on the reverse strand, counting down.
ACTGGAGCTCGACGGCTTATAGCCCGGTGACGCGGCTCTACTATTTCCTGGCGCTGGAGGAGTGCGTGGGGCAGGAGATGGGCTATCCGGATCAGACGGGACAGCGGTTTCTGCGGGCGGTCAACATCGAGACCGGGGAGATTGTTTGGGAGATCGCGCAGCCGGGGGCGGCCAAGGCGAAGTCATGGTCGGGGGTGCTGGCGACGGCCGGTGGGGTGGTGTTTTACGGGAAGCCCAATGGCGGGTTCGACGCAGCGGATGCGCGCACGGGGAAGACGCTGTGGCACTTTCCGACCAATGTACGCATGAAGGCGTCGCCCATGACGTTCAGCGTGGCGGGGCGGCAGTATGTGGCGGTGGCGGCGGGGCCGAATATTCTTTGCTTCGGGTTGTGAGGTGAAAAAGGGGCAGGCGGCGGCCTGCCCCACAGTTACGCCGTGCGCATGGATTCCGACTTATCGCCGGAGATGGCGGCCTGGGCCGCGGCCAGCCTCGCGATGGGCACGCGATAGGGCGAGCAGGACACGTAGTTCAAGCCCACGCGGTAGCAGAATTGCACCGAGCTGGGCTCGCCGCCGTGCTCGCCGCAGATGCCGATGTCCAGGGCCGGACGGGTCTGCCGGCCGAGCTTTACGCACATCTCGACCAATTTTCCCACGCCTTGCTGATCGAGCACGGCAAACGGATCGTGCTTGAAGATCTTGGCGTTCTCATAAGTTTTCTGGAACTTCGTGTAATCGTCGCGGGAAAGTCCCATGGTGGTCTGAGTCAGATCGTTGGTGCCGAAGCTGAAGAAGTCGGCCTCCTTAGCTATTAAGTTGGCGGTAAGCGCGGCGCGTGGAATCTCGATCATGCAGCCGACCTTGTACTTAAAGTCGCGCATGCCGGCCTTCCCCAGAACCTGCTCGGCGACCTGGACCACGATCTTCTTCTGGTTCGCGAACTCTTCCACCGACCCGATCAGCGGGATCTCGATTTCCGGAGTGACTTTTACGCCCTTCTTAGCCACCTGCACGGCGGCTTCGAAAATAGCGCGGCACTGCATTTCGGTGATCTCGGGATACATGATGCCGAGCCGGCAGCCGCGCAGGCCCAGCATGGGATTGAACTCATGCAATTGTTCCACCCGCTCCAACAGCCCGGTGAGAACCTTCTTCAGATCCTTCACCGTGGCGCCCAGCTTCTGGTAGCGGCTGACCATCTCCTTCTTGGCTTTGAGGTCCGCCGAAGGCAGCCTGGCCAGGTCGACCATGAGCACTTCACGCTTGGGCAGGAATTCGTGCAGCGGCGGATCGAGCGTGCGGATGAGCACCGGGAATCCGTCCATGGCCTTGAACAGGCCCGCGAAATCGGCGCGCTGCATGGGCAGCAGCTTCAACAGGGCTTTGCGGCGATTCTTCTCGTCCTGCGCGAGGATCATGGCCTGCATGTGCGCGATGCGATCTTCGGCGAAGAACATGTGTTCGGTACGGCACAGGCCGATGCCTTCCGCGCCGAACTTGCGGGCAGCCTTGGCGTCGCGCGGAATGTCGGCGTTGGCGCGCACGCCGAAACCGCCGCGGAATTCGTCCGCCCAACCCATGAAGGTGGCCATGATGCCAGACGACGGATCGGCGTCCAGCGTGTTGGCCTGTCCCGCGAAGACCTCGCCGGTGGAACCGTCGAGCGACAGCCAGTCGCCTTCCTTTAGCGTCATTTTCTTACCGTCCGCGGACACGCTGATTTGCCTGCTATGCGCGTTCACGTCGATGTCGCCGGCGCCGGCCACGCAGGGGGTACCCATGCCGCGGCAGACCACCGCCGCGTGGCTGGTCATACCGCCGCGCGACGTGAGAATGCCCTTGGCCACTTCCATGCCGTGTATGTCGTTCGGTTCGGTCTCGGCGCGCACCAGGATCACGGGTCCGGCGGCGGCTTGTTTCACGGCTTCGTCGGCGGTGAAAACCACGCGGCCCACCGCCGCGCCCGGCGATGCCGGCAATCCCCTGGCGATGGTGGCCAACGATTTCTTCGAAGCCGGATCGAGCACCGGGTGCAGAAGCTGATCGAGCTGCTGGGGATCGACGCGCAGCACGGCTTCCTTCCTGGTGATGAGCCCCTCATTCACCATGTCCACGGCGATGCGGACGGCGGCCGGACCCGTGCGCTTGCCATTGCGCGTCTGCAGCATGTACAGCTTCTTGTCCTGAATGGTGAACTCGAAATCCTGCACGTCGCGAT
>DATGGM010000206.1:0-37919 GCA_035308525.1 Bryobacteraceae bacterium | reverse complement strand
CGCAGTTCACCGTCCCCGACCTGCTCGAGACCCGCTACAACACCACCGCCCGCGTCCTCGCCACCATCGCCATCGTCATCTCATACACCGTCATCACCAGCTACCAATTCAAGGGCGGCGGGGACATCCTGCATCTGATCTTCCCGTCCCTCGACCAGAAGACCGGCATGAACATCATCGCCGTGTTCGTGATCACCTTCACCGCCCTCGCCGGCATGGCCTCGGTCGCCTATCTCGATCTCATCATCGGCCTGCTCGTCACCGTCATCGCGCTGATTGCCTTGCCGCTGCTGCTGGGCCACGCGGGCGGCTGGACGACCGTGCGCGCCGCCTTGCCCCCCGATCACTTCACGGTGTTCGGCAAATTGGGTTGGGTGCCTTGCTTCGGCTTTCTCCTGCCCACCATGCTCCTGCTCATCGGCAATCAGGGCATGTACCAGAAATTCTTCTCCGCGCGCTCCGAGCGCGATGCCCGCCTGGCCGTCTTTGGATGGATCGGCGGCACCCTGGTGCTCGAAACCGTGATCATCACCATCGCCGTAATCGGCAGCAGCCTCCTGAAGACCGACCGGCCACGGGAGATTATCCCGCTCACCGCGCGTACCCAGTTGCCGCAGTTGGTCGGCGCCATCCTGCTGGGCGGCGTCTTCGCCAAGGTCATCTCCACCGCCAACAATTACCTCTTCTCGCCCGCTAGCAACCTGATCCACGACGTCTACAAGCGCTTCATCGACCCGCAGGCCAGCGAACGCCGCACGCTCATCGTTTCCCGCGCGCTGGTGGTCCTGCTCGGAAGCTTCGCGCTGTTGCAGGCAGCCTACTTCGAGTCCGTTCTGAAGGCCGCGCTGTACGCCTACACCGTCTACGGCGCGGCCGTCACGCCCTCCGTAATGGCGGTATTCTTTTGGAAGCGGGCCAATAAGGCGGGCGCCATCAGCTCCATCGTTTTGGGAACCCTGATAACGGTCGCATGGAATATTTTGCAGGCACAGTGGCCGGAACGATTGGATGCGGCCTATCCGCACTTGTCCGCGCTGGACGCGGTCTATCCCGCGCTGGGCATCTCCCTGCTCGCGCTGAGCCTGGTCAGCCTGGCAACCGCGCCGCCCTCCCGCGCCAATCTGGAGCCTTTTGAAAAATGAACCTCGCCGCAATTCAGGAAGAACTACAAAAACAGCAACTCGACGGCTGGCTGTTCTTCGATCACCATCAGCGCGATCCGTTAGCCTATCGCGTGCTCGGCTTTCAGCCCGCGTCGCACGTCACCCGCCGCTGGTATTACTGGATTCCCTCTTCGGGCCAGCCGCGCGGCCTGGTGCATCGCATCGAATCCGGCCGCCTCGACTCCCTGCCCGGCGATAAGATCCGCTATTCAAGCTGGAGCGAGCAGACCGGCGGCCTGCGCTCGCTGCTGGGCGGCGCCCGTCGCGTGGCCATGCAGTATTCGCCCCTGTGCGCCATCCCTTACGTGTCCATGGTGGACGCCGGCACCGTCGAGCTGGTGCGCAGCCTCGGCGTGGAAGTGCTCAGCTCCGCCGAGCTGATCCAGCACTTCGAAGCCCGCTGGAACGCCGCGGCGCTCGAATCGCACCTGGAAGCCGGCCGCCGCGTCGACCGCGTGCGCGCCCAGGCCTTCGAGATGGTCCGCGAGATCACTCGCGATGGCCGCGCCGTCCAGGAATTTACGGTGGCCCAATTCGTGCGCGACGGCTTCGCTAAAGCCGGCCTGTTCGCGGAGGACGGACCCATCGTGGGGGTCAACGCCAACGCCGCGAATCCGCACTACGAGCCCACCGCCGCCATCACCTCCGAGATTCGCTCCGGCGACCTGGTGCTGCTCGATATGTGGGCCAAGCTGAGCCGGCCCGGCGCGGTGTACTACGACATCACCTGGACTGGTTTTTGCGGCGACCGCCCCAGCGACCATATGCGCGAGGTCTACGCCGTGGTGAGCGGCGCGCGCGATGCCGCCATCGCCCGCGTCAAGGACGCCGTCGCCGCCAGGCAGGAGCTGCACGGCTACGAAGTGGACGATGCCGCCCGCGGCTACATCTCCAGCCGCGGCTACGGCGACGCTTTCGTGCACCGCACCGGCCATTCCATCGGCGAGGACGTGCACGGCAACGGCGCCAACATGGATAACCTGGAAACCCACGACGAGCGCCGCATCGTCCCCTGGACCTGCTTCTCCATCGAGCCCGGCGTCTATCTCAAAGACTTCGGCATCCGCTCCGAAGTGAACATGTTCGTCGGCGAAAAGGACGCCCGCGTCACCGGTGAAATCCAGCAGGAACTGCTGATCCTCTGATCGGTAACTCAGTCATTCATACCGCAGCGCCACCACCGGCGAAATCCGCGTCGCCCGCAGCGCCGGCGCCAGCGTGGCCAGCACCACCACCAGCATGATCCCCACCCCAGCCGCCGCAAACGTCAGTGCGTCCGTGGCCCCGATACCGAACAGCATCGTGTTCAATAAACGCGTCAGCCCAAACGCCGCTACCAGCCCCGCGACAATTCCGCATGCCGCCAGCCCTGCGCTCTCCCGCAGTACCATCCGCAGCACATCCGTGCGCGCCGCGCCTAACGCCATGCGCACCCCGATCTCGTGCGTGCGCTGCGCCACCGCATACGCGATCAGCCCGTAGATTCCTACGGCCGCCAGCAGCAGCGCGATTCCCGCGAACAACGACATCAGCAAACCATCGAAGCGTGGCTGCGAAACCGATGACTGCATGGCCTGCTCCATCGTCCCGATCTGCGCCAGGGTCACCTGCGGATCGATGCCTTGTATATCGCGGCGTAGCGTCTCCGCCAGCCGCGCCGCATCCCCCTTTGTGCGCACCGCCAAAGATATCTGCGGACCGTACGACTGCGCGAACGGCATGTAGTAGGCCGGGTCCGTGTCCACGGTCAGACCCAGATATTTCAGATTGCCTACCACGCCCACGATCTGCATCCAGTTGTCGCCGAACCCCGGCCCGCTCTGCTTGATGCGCTTTCCTATGGCCTCCTGGCCTGGGAAGAAACGGCGCGCAAAGCCTTCGCTGACGATCGCCACCCGCGTCGAATTCTCGACGTCATGCTCCGTGAAGTACCGGCCCTTCATCAGCGGGACCCCCATCGTTTGGAAGAAGTCCGGACCCACCGTGGCGTCCGAGACGATCGGGTTCAGCTCGCCCGGCGCCAGCGCCTGTCCCTCGATCACGAACGTGTCGGCGTCTCCCTGCCGGTCGGGCGGCAGCGAGTCCGTCACCGCGGCCATCTCCACCCCCGGCACATTGCGCGCGCGCCGCAGCACTTCGTCGTAAAAGGCCAGGCCCATGGCGGTGTCTTTATATTTCTGGTTGCCGGGCGAAATCAGCATGGTCAGGATGCGCCCCGGTGGCGTGGCGAATCCGCCGGTGATTCGTTCGATGTTCGCCAGGCTGCGCAGCAGCAGTGCCGCGCCCACCAGCAGCATCAGTGAAACCGCGATCTCCGAAATCACCAGCGCTGCCCGCGCCCGCCCGTGGGAATGGCTCCCGGCCCCCGTGCGCCCGCCTTCTTTCAGCGTCGCGTTCAGATCCGTCCGCGCGCTTTGAAACGCCGGCGCCAGGCCGAACAGGATTCCGGTAAGCATTGAAACCGCCATCATGAATCCCAACGCGCCCGCATCCAGCCGGACCGAATCCATGAACGGCAGATCGCCCGGATTCGCCGCGCGGATCAGCGCGAGTCCGCCCCATGCCACCGCCAGTCCGGCGGCGCCGCCCATCACCGCCAGCAGCACGCTCTCCGTCAGCAACTGCCGCACCAGGCGGCCGCGCCCCGCGCCCAGGCTCAACCGCAACGCCATTTCCCTCTGCCGCACCGTGGCGCGCGCCAGCAGCAGGTTGGCTACGTTCACCACCGCGATCAGCAGCACCAGTCCCACCGCCCCGGCCAGCACCAGGATCGCCGGCTTCAGCGACGGCCCCAGCAACGCGTCGCGCAGCCCGCGCACCGGGAGCGTCAGACGCTTGTAATACGGGTTCTGCTGCATCATGCGCAGCCCGATTTGGTTGGTCTCGGCCTGCGCCTGCTCGAGCGTCACGCCACGCTTCAGGCGCGCGACTCCCCGATAGAACCACGGCCCGTACCGCGTCGGCGGATTCAACACCAGGTTGGTCCAGATCTCCGTCGTATGATTCGGGAACCGGAATCGATCCGGCATCACGCCGATTACGGTAGCCTGGGTGCCGTTGACCAGGATGGCCTGCCCCAGCACTCCCGTGCCGGCGCCGAAACGCCGCCGCCAGATGGATTCGCTCAGCACGGCCAGCGAATGGCTGGCCGGATGATCCTCCCCCGCCGCGAAGGTTCTCCCGATCACCGGCTGCACTCCCATCGTGGCGAAGAATCCCGCCGTCACCGACGCGCCTTGCACCTGCTCCGGGAAGCCTTCCTTCCCGCCGATATCCATGCGCCGCATGGTGAATAGCGACGGATCCTCAAATGCGCGGTTGTTCTCCTTCCACATCTGGTAGTCGCGCAGGCACATCGTGCCGAACTCAAAATCCCGTGGGAAATAGCGCATGAAGACCACTGCCACGCGGTCCGCATTGGCGTACGGCAAAGGCCGCCAGAGAATGCCGTACGCCACGCTGAACATGGATGTATTGGCGCCGATTCCCAGCGCCAGTGCCAGCACCGCCATGGCGGTGAACGCCGGACTCTTGCGCAGCATGCGGACGCCGTATCGCAGATCCTGCAGGAGCTGTTCCAGCATTTGACCCGTCCTCACTTGTCTGACTTCTTCTTTGATTTGCTCCACGCCGCCTGACTCGATGCGAGCCGCCCGCCGCGCCTCCGCCGCCTCCATGCCGGACGCGCGCTTCTCGTCCGTCAGTTGTGCGACGTAAGTCCGCAGCTCCTCGTCGAGCTCCCGTTCCACGCGCGGCCGCGCGAAGAGATTGCGCCCCAGGCTGGCCAGCCGGTTCAGTAGCGGCATCCCATTTCCACGGTCAGCTCGCGCGCAAGGCGTTGGCCATGGCCAGCGCAATGGTTTCCCATTGCTGCGTTTCCGCGTGCAATTGGCGGCGGCCCGCCGCCGTGAGCCTGTAATACCTGGCGCGCCGCTTGTTTTCCGAATCGCCCCAGGTAGCCGCCAGCCATCCCGCTTCTTCCATGCGGTGCAGCGCCGGAAACAGCGATCCGGGCTTCACGTCGAACGTGCCGCTGGTGATTTGGGCGATGCGGTGGGAAATTCCCAGGCCGTGCAGCTCGTTGACCGCCAGGGCTTTCAGGATCAACAGATCCAGGGTTCCTTGCAGAAGATTGGTAGCCGGCATATCTCGTATAGAAATTCTATACGAGACTCCTATAGAATGTCAATAGGTGGGGGGGGGGTTAACTGATTGCCGGCCGGATCTCCGCGATCAGCGCATCCACCTGGCGCATCACCTGGCCGCTCGGCGTGATGTGGATGCCGCACTCTTTCTCGGTATCCTGCTCCCACCACCAGCGCCCCGCGCGCTCGTCCTCGCAATCGAACGTGGCCCGCGTGCACGGCCCGCACCCGATGCTGGGGAACCCCTTGGCGTACAGCGGATGCACTGGCACGTCGTGCCGCCGGATGTAGTCCTCCACATCCTGCTTGCTCCAGTCCGCCAGCGGGCTGACCTTCACCACGCCGTCCCGGGTCTCTACCTTGCCGATGTCCGCCCGCGATTCCGTCTGCGTCCGCCGCAGCCCCACCACCCACGCGCGTAGTGAGGCCAGCTTCCGCTCCATCGGCCGCACCTTGCGCACATGGCAGCACAGCTTCCGCAGCGCCACCTCTCTGTAGAACAGGTTCGGCCCGTGCGCCGCAATCATGGATTCCACCTCGGATGCTTCCGGGAACACGATCTCCACCGGAATCCCGTACCGCTGCCGCACGGTCTCCATCATCTGGTGAGTCTCCTCCGGCAGGCGGCCTGTGTCGATGGTGAACACCCGCACTTTGGGATCGATCCGCGTCGCCATATCGACCACCACCATCCCTTCCTTCTGGAAACTGGTGGAGATGGCCAGCGAATCACCGAAGGTGGAGAGCGCCCAAGCCAGCACATCCTCGGCGAAAGACGACTCGAAATCGGGTAAATGTACCAATCTCTATCAAGATACACTAAATTGAAGAAATAGTCAAGACCCGGCTGCCAACCCGTTACAAGACGAAGCCAAACCGAGGGTGTTATCCCTCGGCTTTACCGGCTAGAATGAAGGAGATACCGATACTCCCCAGCTTGGCGTCAAGGACCCAGTCGTGGTCGCCCTGCTTGCTGAGGTTGGGGTATTTGTCGGCCGAGGAGCCCCAGATGCTCAACACGGCGGGATGCGGCGTACCGGACGCTTTGGCGCTCAATGCCACCAGGGCGTCAAAGCCGGGCGTGGAGCTGGCATCCTTGTCGTCTTCCGCCCGCACGAGCAGGGCAAAGTCCCGTTGCGGGGCCACCCCCTGGTGGTCGCCGTTCACGGGATACTGGCTGTAGCGCAATGTGTAAGTGCCGGCCTTCAACGGCTGCCCGCGGCGGTCCTGAGCTGGCCCGGCAAAGCGGATTACTCCCAGCAGCGCTCCCTGAGGGAACGTTGGCAGCGTAATGGCGTCATCGGTCACCTTGGGACCGCTGGGTGCCTGGGTCCGCAGCCACACTTCGCAGTAAACCGAACCGCTGGGCCCCAGGATCTTGAAGCCCTGCGGTTGTAGCATCGCGGTGAACGCCGTCGGCAGGTCGCTCGGAGGAGCGCCTGCCGGTTCCATCTTGTATTGCCCGAAAACCACGCTGGCTGAAAGCAGGAGTGCTAAGGCAAAACGTTTCATAACTGAACTTGGAAGAGCGCGAATGGCTTGGAGCGGGAGACGGGATTCGAACCCGCGACATCGACCTTGGCAAGGTCGCACTCTACCAACTGAGTTACTCCCGCCCGACAGGAAGTACTATTATCCTGAAGTCGTGGCACTCCTGTCAAACGGCTTGTAACTGTAAACAAACACACGTGTTATTTTTTTGCTGGAAACCACCGGGGGTATGCTAGACTACTGTTCGGTCGGTGGCCTACCCTATCGGCACTCCTCGCAGGTCAGCTGTTGAAATGAATCCTTGGGATCGCATCAAAAAAGTCCTCGAAGCCAAATTAAGTCCGCAAAGCTACCAGAATTGGATCAGCCGCACGTCTTACGTCGGGCTGGATGGCGCCACGCTGCTGGTCAATGTCCCTGACGAAGGCGCCCGTAGATGGATGGAGACGGAATACACCGCCGAGGTGCTGCAGGCCGCTCGCGAAGTCGGGTTGCCCGTCGAACGGATCGAATACACTGCTCCTCAGTCGCGTGATCTTGGCGATATAGAAACCGCGCCCGCCGGCTCCCTCAACCCCAAATTCACCTTTGAAAGCTTCGTGGTCGGCGCTTGCAACCAGTTTGCGCACGCCGCGGCGCGATCCGTGGCCACCAACCCGTCGCGCAGCTACAACCCGCTATTCATCTACGGCGGCGTAGGCATGGGCAAAACCCACCTGATGCACGCCATTGGGCGCTCGCTGATTAGCAATCATGAATCCATGCGGATCATCTACACTTCGAGCGAGCGGTTCATGAACGATATGATCACCTGCATCCGGCTGGACCGCATGCCTCAGTTTCACGATCGCTATCGCTCCGCCGACGTGCTGCTGGTCGACGACATCCAGTTGATCGGCAACAAGGACCGCACGCAGGAAGAATTCTTCCACACCTTCAACGAATTGCACGATCATCAAAAGCAGATTGTCATCTCGAGCGACGCGCCGCCCAAAGAGATCCCTGGCTTGATTGATCGCCTGCGCTCCCGGTTTGAGTGGGGCCTGATGGCCGATATCCAGCCACCCGACCTGGAAACCAAGATGGCCATTCTGGACAAGAAGGCCGAGGCCGAAGGTGTGGCGCTGCCGGAGGATGTCCGGACCTTCATGGCCACCAAGACGAAATCGAACGTGCGCGAGTTGGAAGGTGCGCTGGTCAAACTGGTGGCGTATTCGTCGCTCACCGGATCGACGATTAACCTGCCGATGGCGCAGCAGGTCCTACGGCACCTCATCTACCCACAGGACCGCAAGATCACCATAGACTCGATCCAGAAGGGCGTCGCCGAGCGCTACGGCATCCGGCAGACCCAGCTCAAGGAAAAGAGCAATACCAAGAAGATCGTGGTGCCCCGCCAGGTAGCCATGTACCTGGTGAAGGAGTTGACGTCAGCTTCCCTACCCGAGATCGGAAGAGCCTTTGGCGGCAAGCACCATACCACTGTTCTGCATTCGGTCAAGAAAATCGAGAGGCTGCGCCAGAGCGACCCCGAATTGAACAGGATCATTCACGCACTAATTGATTCATTACAATGACTTTAGATATGTTTTCCACAGCGACGCCTTCAGGCTTGCTGTGCACTCTGTGCAGAAACCCTGTTCAGGCTCATTTCCACACAGCCGTCCGCCTGAAATCCTCAGGTTGACATTAGCCAAAACTACCATAATTTAGTATAATTTAGGTAGCCTTCAACAGTTTCAACAAGCCCTATGAATTCTACTTCTTCCACTGTATCTAAATATATATAGAGAATAGGAGCCTAGACCACATGGAGTTCACTGTCAGCAAAGCCGATCTCGTTCGGGAATTGAGCCTCTCTCAAGGTGTGGTCGAGAAGAAGACCACCATCCCGATCCTTTCCAACGTCCTATTGGAAGCTGCGAACGACCGGCTTGTGCTTACCGCTACCGACCTGGAATTAGGTATCCGCTGCTCCTGTCCAGCCAAGGTTAAGAAGGAAGGCTCCGGTACGATTCCGGCACGCAAACTTTTGGATTACGTGCGATTGCTCCCGGAAGCCGACCTGAATGTGAAGTTCCTGGAGAACCATTGGGCCAGTCTCACATGCGGCAGGTCCCGCACACGCATCGCCGGAATGTCGCGGGAGAGTTTTCCAGAGCTGCCGCAAATGCCCGAGTCGATCGCTGAGATTCCTGTAAAGATGCTGGCATCCATGATCTCGCGGACTGCCTTTGCGATCTCGCTTGAGGAATCGCGTTTTACCCTGAATGGCGCTTTGCTGCTGTTGAAACCCGACGCCACCACCATGGTCGCGACGGATGGTCATCGCCTGGCCTACGTGGAAACCGCCTCGCCGGCGAATACCGGCAAGAGCTTTCGTGCTCTGGTACCAAAGAAAGCCATGGCGGAAATTGTGAAACTGGCGGACGAAAGCGGCGCGGAAAGCAAGCTGTTGTTTGCGGGCGATGAGAATCATCTGTTCTTCCAGTTCGGCGAAAGGCTGCTGATCACCCGCAAGCTAACAGGCAACTTCCCGGATTATGACAAGGTTCTGCCTAAGGACAACGTGCACCAGGCAAAACTGAATCGCGAAGAGATCCGCTCCGCGATCGAGCGCGTCTCGCAGTTCGCCGACGAGCGCTCGCGGGCCATCCGCGTGCAATTTACCGCGGGCGAGGTGAAGATCTTTTCGTCCTCCGTCGAGACCGGCGAAAGCGAGGAAAGCGTTCCCAGCGAGTACGGTGGGCCGGACATGGAAATCGGCTTCAATGCCCAATATCTGCTCGATTTCCTGCGCGCCACCAATCAGGAGCAGGTAGCCTTCGAGCTGAAGGACCAGAAAAGCGCCGGTGAAATGCGTCCCATGAGCGACGGCACGCAGGATCATTACCGCTACGTCGTAATGCCCATGCGCATTTGAGAAGTACAAACCGCAAGAGTTAAAACCAGATGTCGTCAACATTCAATCAAGGCAACGCAGGAGAAGTCTACGATTCGAGCAGTATCAAGGTTCTCGAGGGTCTGGAGGCGGTGCGCCTCCGCCCGGCAATGTATATCGGCTCGACCGGCGAAATGGGTTTGCACCACCTGGTGTATGAGGTGGTCGACAACTCCGTGGACGAAGCGCTCGCCGGCTACTGTACGCAAATCGATGTCACTATCCATATCGATAATTCCGTGACGGTGATCGACAACGGCCGCGGAATCCCGGTGGATATGCACGAAGAGGGCGTCTCGGCGGCGGAAGTCGTGATGACCAAGCTGCACGCCGGCGGCAAGTTCGATTCAAAAAGTTATAAAGTGTCCGGCGGATTGCACGGCGTGGGCGTGAGTTGCGTCAACGCGCTTTCCGAGCGGCTGGAGCTGGAAATCTGGCGCGAAGGCTATACCTGGCAGCAGGAGTATGCGTGCGGCCATCCGAAGGGTCCTCTGACGCGCGCCGGCAAGGCCGGCCGCAAGACCGGCACGCGCGTGACCTTCCGGCCCGATCCCACCATCATGGTGGAAACCACGTTCAACTACGACACACTGTCGCAGCGCCTGCGCGAGCTGGCGTTCCTCAACAAGGGCCTGAAAATCACGCTCAGCGACGAACGCGTGGACCCCGTGAAAACCCACGAATTCGTGTACAGCGGCGGCATCGCCGAATTCATCAAGCATCTTAACCGCGGCAAAACGGTGCTACACGATAAGCCCATTCACTTCGAAGCCGACCGTGAACTGCCCAACGAAGCCGGCACTCTCTCGATGGAAGTCGCGCTGCAATATAACGATGGCTACTCGGAAAGCCTCTTCAGCTTCGCCAACAACATCAATACGGTGGATGGCGGCACGCACCTGACCGGCTTTCGCACCGCGCTGACCCGCACCATCAACGCGTCCGGGCAGCAAGCCGGGCTGTTTAAAGACGTCAAAGAGAATCTTAGCGGCGACGACGTGCGCGAAGGACTCACCGCCGTGGTGAGCGTCAAGATCCCGCAGCCGCAGTTCGAAGGCCAGACTAAGGGCAAACTGAATAGCGATATCGCCGGCTACATGACGCAGTTCGTCAACGACAAGCTGGGCGAATATTTCGACAAGAATCCGACGGTGATGCGCAAGATCGTGGGCAAGGCCATTGAGGCCTCTCGCGCGCGCGAGGCGGCCCGCAAGGCCCGCGATCTGACGCGGCGCAAGGGGGCGCTCGATTCCGGAGGCCTGCCCGGCAAGCTGGCCGATTGCCAGGAGAAAGATCCGGAGCGCTGTGAACTGTTCCTGGTGGAGGGCGAATCCGCCGGCGGCACGGCCAAGATGGGCCGCGACCGGCGCTTTCAGGCGATTCTGCCGCTCAAGGGCAAAATCCTGAACGTGGAGAAGGCCCGCTACGACAAGATGCTGGGGCACGACGAAATCCGCGCCATGATCACCGCGCTCGGCACCGGCATCGGCAAGGACGATTTCGACGCCACCAAGATCCGTTACGGCAAGATCATCATCATGACCGACGCCGACGTGGACGGTTCCCACATCCGCACGCTGCTGCTCACCTTCTTCTTCCGGCACATGAACGAGCTGATCAACCGCGGCCGCATCTTCATCGCCCAGCCGCCACTGTACCAGATAAAGAAGGGTAAAAACGAAAAGTACATTAAGGATGAGAAGGAGTATACGCGCGAGATCATGCGCCGCGCCACCGAGAACCTGACGGTCGAGATCCATTCCAACGGCGCCGGCGCCGGCTCCAAGGTCACCATCGAGGGCGGCGAGCTGCGCGCGTTTCTGCTGAGCCTCGACGAATACGAGCAGATGTTCCACAAGGTGGAGCGGCGCCTGCGCGACGCGCGAGTAGTGCAGGTGCTGGGCAACGCCGCGCTGCCAGTGGACCATAAGGCCGACTTCCAGGACAAAGAGAACATGGAATCCGTGGCGGCCGCGCTGAACGCCGCCCAGGTTGCCGCGGAGATGCGGGCCGATGAAGAGCACTCGGCCTGGTCGGTGGTGTTCCACGATTCGACCAATGCCGAGCGGCACATCGGGATCCTGCTGGCGTCCCAGCCCGAGTACAAGAAGTTCCGCTCCCTGGCGCGCCAGATTGCCAAGTACAACGAGCCGCCCTTCATTGCCGTCCGCGGCGAGCATCGCGACACCCAGAACGACTGGACGAGCCTGCTCAACTACGTCAAGGTGGAAGGCAAGCGCGATTGCTCGGTGCAGCGCTACAAGGGGCTCGGCGAAATGAACTCCGACCAGCTCGCCGAGACCACCATGAACCGCGAAAAGCGCACGCTGCTCCAGGTGCGCCTGGAAGACGCCGTGGAGAGCGAAGAGATTTTTTCCACGCTGATGGGCGAGGACGTGGAAGCCCGCCGGAAGTTCATCGAAGACAACGCGCTGGACGTGAAGAATCTGGACGTGTAAAGCCGCTAGCTTCGTTCTCGTCTGCTCGCGATCCGAAGAAGATCACGATCGCCTGACGCCTCCGAAAAACCCCGCCGGGATGACTCTGCCGGTCACTACCGCCTGAAGACGTTCGCTTTGTCGGCACGGACTGCCTGCTAAGCGCCATCTGCGGCGAATTTGGGTCGCCGCCGAGAGCACATCCCCGGCGTTCCAGCCGATGAGATTCTCGTAAGCCGGACTCAGGTCCGCAACCGAGGACTCATGAAATCTCTCCGTCTCTCCCGCCTCACGGGGACTTGGCTATTCGTCGCGATGTGTCTTCCGCGCCTCGCCTCCGCTCAAACCGACAGGATCACCGGTCCGATCGACCACTACCGGACCGTGCTGGCGCCTGGCCATCTGAATCCCATGGCGCGGCCTGAATTCGACCGGGGCGCGGTGGCGCCCGACTTCGCCTTGCGAGGCATGACGCTGGTCATACGGCGCACCGATGAGCAGCAGCGGGAATTGGACGAATTACTTAGCGCGCAGCAGAATCCGGCTTCGCCGCGGTTCCACCAGTGGCTTACGCCCGAGCAGTTCGGCGAGCGCTTCGGCGCGAGCGCTAACGATCTGTCGACGCTGCGCCAGTGGCTGGAGAGCAAAGGATTCCGCATCAAGGCCGTCGCCCGCGGCCGAAGCTTCATCCGCTTCGACGCCACGGCCGAACAGCTACGCTACGCCTTCGGAAGCGAGATTCACGATTACCAGGTGGGCGGCGTCAAGCACTATGCCAACGCCAGCGAGCCCGCGCTTCCCGCCAACGTCGCGCCTCTGGTGCTGGCCATCCGTGGCATGGACGACTTCGGTCCGCATCCGCATTATGTCAAGTTTCAGCACGGCAGCGGCATGGTGCGCCCGGACTACACGTTTAACGCCGGCCCGCCCGCGCTGGCGCCTGGCGACCTGTATACCATCTACGACTTCGCGGCGAGTTATGGCTGGGGATGGAAGGGGTCCGGACAGACTATCGTCATCATCGGCGCCAGCGACGTGGCGGCTTCCGACATTGCGCTCTATCGGAGCTCGTTCGGCTTGAGCCCCACCACGGTGCAGACTGTATATCCCGACGGCGACCCAGGCTTGGTGGAAGGTTGGAACATGGAAGGAACCATGGACCTGGAGATATCGGGCGCCGCGGCGCCCAGCGCGCAACTCGTCTTCGACGCCGACGGCAATGTGTGGAACGCGATGGCGGACGCGATCGATAATTTCCGCGGACAGATCATCTCCATGAGCTTCGGGATGTGTGAGTTGGGGGTATCGCCATCCGCTGCCGCCAGCTACGAGGCGCCGGCGCAGCAGGCCAACGCGGAAGGCATCACGCTGATCGCCTCCGCCGGCGACTCGGGCGCGACTGGCTGCAATAGCGACGGCAGCCCGACACCCCTTTCCGCGCCATTGGGAGCGCAGGTGCAGTTGCCGGCGTCCCTGCCCGAAGTGACCGGCGTGGGCGGCACCGAGTTCAACGAGGGCCTGGGCTCGTATTGGGGATCGACAAACGCCGGAAGTGGCGGCACGGCCAAGAGCTACATCCCGGAGGTGGTATGGAACGACATCCTCGCTATGGGGGATTCGCTTTGGGCGGGCGGCGGCGGCGCTAGCGCCCTATATCAGAAGCCGGTCTGGCAAACCGGTATAGGCGTTCCGGACGACGGCTCTCGCGACGTGCCGGATATTGCGCTATCCGCATCGGCGCTGCACGACGGTTATGTAATCGCCATGAATGGCGCACTGAGCACCGCGCAAGGTTATACCTTGGGGGGCACATCCGCTGGCGCGCCGCTTTTTGCCGGTATCGTCGCAGTGTTGAACTCGGGTGTTTTCGACGATTCCAGTGGGAACGTCAATCCGATCCTGTACGCGATTGCCGCGGGCGGCCTGGGATCTCAGGCCTTTCACGACGTCACATCGGGGGACAACCGGGTGGACGCCGGATCCAGCGGTTTCTACGGTTTCTATGCGGCGGCAGGTTACGATCAGGCGAGCGGCCTTGGCTCGGTGGACGTTGCCAAGCTCAATCAGGGGTGGGCCGGCTATTCCACCGCGCCGGCGATCTACAGCTTATCGCCCGCGATCGCGGCGCCGGGGGTGAGCAGCTCCGTCCCGGTGACGGTTTCGGGCACTCGTTTTCAAAGCGGCGACACCGTGTATTGGACCTTCAATTCGGCGACCACCGCGTTGTCATCTTCATTTACGAACGCGAGTACCATGACGGCAACTGTGCCCGCCTCCCTTCTCGCCGCGGCAGGCACTGCCCAGATCCAGGTAGTGAACTCGGCCGGCCTCTATTCAGGCCCGGCCCCGTTCACCATCACGGGGGCAATCGTCACCGGTCTCGCCCCGTCGTATGCTACGGCCGGCGGCAAAGCTTTTACGCTCACTGTGAATGGCTCGGGATTCGTCAAAGGTGCTCAGATCCGGTGGAATTCGACGCCCCTCAGCACCACCTTTTCGAGCGCATCCAAGCTCACCGGCGCGGTGACGCAGGCGATGATCGCCAATCCGGCGTCGGTGATGATTACGGTGGTGGATGGTACCAAGGGTACATCCGTCCCGACTAGTTTTAATGTTCAGATCGGGACACCCACCATTACCGGCTTGAGTCCCAACTCGGCGGCCGCGGGCGGAAGCGGCTTCACGCTCACGGTCAACGGCGCCAACTATATCAGTTCGGCTGTGGTGATATGGGGAAGCACGCAGCTCACCACAACCTTCATCAACTCAACGAAGCTGACGGCCACCGTCGCGCGCGCGCAGCTCGCTTCGGCCGGGAAAGTGGCCGTCACGGTCACGGATGGCATGACGTCGGCGGGGAGCACATTTACGGTTGCCGCTCCCGCGATCACGGCGGTCAGCCCCAAGACCATCGCCGCGGGATCGGGCGACACGACACTGGTAATAACCGGGACGAACTTCATTGCCAGCGGCTCCACCGTTTATGCTGGCACTACCCAGTTAACAGCGACCGCGAATTCCGCGACGTCGATCACGGCGACCATCCCCAGCAATCTGCTGGGAAGCACCGGCTCTCAAAGCATCACGGTGCGGAATCCGAACAACGCTGCTACATCGAGCGCGGCGACGGTCACTGTGGCAGGGCCGGCCATCTCGTCGCTCAGCCCTAAGACGATTCCAGCGGGGTCGCCCGACACGACACTAGTCATAACCGGCACGAACTTCGTGTCCGGCGGGTCGACGGCCTACGCGGGCACCACGCAATTGACAGTCAGCGCGGGGACCGCCACGTCCATCACCGCCAAGATCCCCAGTAGTCTGTTGGGCAGCACCGGGAGCTTGAGCATTACGGTGCAGAATCCGAATGCTTCCGCTACATCCAGCGCGTCGATCGTTACAGTAGTGGGGCCCGCGATCACGGCGGTCAGTCCCAAGACGATTGCCGCCGGATCGCCGGACACCACAGTGGTCATAACCGGGACGAACTTTGTCGCCAGCGGCTCCAGCGTGTACGCGGGCACCACGCAATTGACGGTCAGCGCGGGGACCGCCACTTCTATCACCGCGAAGATCCCCAGCAGCCTGTTGGGCAGCACCGGGAGCCTGAGCATTACAATACAGAATCCGAATGCCTCCGCTACATCCAGCGCGTCGACCGTTACGGTGGTGGGGCCGGCGATCACGACTCTCAGTCCCAAGACCATCGCAGCGGGATCGTCGAACACGACGCTAGTTATAACTGGGACGAACTTCATCGCCAGCGGCTCCACAGTTTTTGCGGGCACTACCCAGTTAACGGCGACGGCGAATTCCGCGACGTCGATTACGGCAACCATCCCCAGTAGCCTGCTGGGAGGCACCGGCACTCTTAGCATCACGGTGCAGAATCCGAACAACTCTGCCACATCGAGCGCGGCTACGGTGACGGTGGCAGGGCCGGCCATCTCGTTACTCGGCCCTAATACGATTTCAGCGGGGTCGCCGGACACGACACTGGTCATAACCGGTACCAACTTCGTGTCGGGCGGCTCGACGGCCTACGCGGGCACCACGAAGTTGACGACCAGCGCGGTCAGCGCCACGTCAATCACCGCCACGCTGCCCACCAGCCTGCTGGGCGGCAGCGGTGTCTTAAGTATCACGGTGAAGAATCCCAACGCTTCCGCCACGTCCGGTGCATCGACTGTTACGGTGGTGGGGCCGGCGATCGCGTCGCTAAGTCCCTCAAGCAACGCTGCCGGAGCCTCGGCCTTCACCCTGACCGTGAATGGCACGAATTTCTTGAGCGGCGCGACCGTGATGTGGGGCACCAAGTCTTTGACGACCACCTTTTCCAACTCTACAAAGTTGGTAGCGTCGGTTACCGCGGATTTGGCCGCGACCGCCGGCAGTGGCGCCGTCTCGGTAACGAATCCGGGTGGTTCGGTGTCCGGAAACTCAAATTTCACAATTACCGCCCGGCCAACCATTACCAGCCTGAGCCCCGCCTCGGCCAATAGCGGCGGCCCGGGGTTCACCCTGACTGTCAATGGCACGAGCTTCGTCAACGGAGCGAAGGTCTGGTTTGGAACAACCGCGCTGGCGACCACCTATGTGGGCGGGACGAAGTTGACCGCCTCGGTGCCCGCCAGCGCCATTGCCAGTTCCGGCACCGTAAGCGTCACGGTGGTTCTACCCTGCGGCGCCACGACGGCGGGACAGAACTTTAAGGTGAATTAAGGGAAGCTATGGTGGACGGCGCGTCGAGATACTCGATCCAGCCGTCCATCATCTCCATCTCACTGGCTTCTCCCCACCGCACCACCTTAGTCGGATCGGGATTCAGCAGATTGTTCGGTGAGTTGTCGAAGTGCGAGATGATGGCCAGCCGCGTCCCCTTCGGAATGAACTTGGGCTCCGCCATGCGATAAGTGATCTGCCAGTGGAAATTGTAGTGCGGCACCAGCAGCAGCGTCTCCTTGCGGCCATCCGGATAGGTGGCTTCAAAGCGCGCGTCCTTGCCGCGCAGGTGCATGTGCGGTGTCAAGCTGGTAAGGTACATGTCCTGCTTGAAGGTGTGGCACTCGGAAACTTCCACGTTCGGATCGCCGGCCGGGATGCGGAAGAAGTAGTTCGATAAATCCACCCGCTTGGCAACTTGCTTGGGCGGCTCCTTGGCAAAGATCAGGCCCACGGAGGTGACATCTGTCTCCGGCTTCTTGGTCGACTTGGAGTAGTGGATCTGGAAGCCCAGCGTGGAGCCGGCGGGAATCTTGCGCGCCGTGCCCTCCGGATAAACGTCCGGCTCGCGGCCCGGCAGGTACGAGCTGATGAGCCCCCAACTTCCGAAGTTTTCGTCTCGCGGTTTGTCGCCGGGCCAGTACGAATTGTCGTCGACCACGCAGCCGTCGTCGATCACGGGTGCGTCGTAACGGATCCACGACAGCTTGCCTTCGTGAACCCGCAGCCATTCGGAATACTCCGCCTGCGGATCCGGCTTTTCTTCTTTCTTCGGTGTTGCGGGTTTGGGCTTCTCCGGCGCATTGACGAAAACATGCGCGTGGTGCACGATCCTGCGATTGCCCGGCCGCAGCTCGGCCGCCACAATCCACCGGTCCTCGGTGAAGTTGGTGGGCACTTTGAAGTATTCGTATTCGTCCGGACCGTCGGGGGCGAGCGAATGCGGGGGTATCGAGATCACCAGGTCCGGCTTGCCGATGCGCCAGTCGGTCGAAAACACCGGCGGCGCGGGCAG
Organism: Bryobacteraceae bacterium; assembly: GCA_035308525.1. Taxonomy (GTDB): domain Bacteria; phylum Acidobacteriota; class Terriglobia; order Bryobacterales; family Bryobacteraceae; genus Bog-159. The sequence goes on along the minus strand of DATGGM010000206.1, from coordinate 20,007 downwards.
CCCGCGCGGATCGCCCTCTTTGGCGCCCTGATCCACCCAGGCTTTGATGGCGGCGATTTCCGTTTCGCCGAGGCTCCAGTCATTGGACCATTTTCCATAGTGCGGATCGGCTTTCCACGGCGGCATTTGTCTGGTCAGGACCACCTCGCGGATGGCCGCGGCCCACGGGCGTGTTTGCTGATACGTCAGCAGCGCCATGGGCGCGATGTCGTCGGGGTGGTGACACGTGGCGCAGTGCTTGTAGAGAGTGGGCGCTACATCTGTATAGGTCACCTCGGCGCCGAAGAGCGGCGCCGCGCCGGCGGCCATGCCGGCAAGAGCCAGTGCGCGCAGGTTCATGAGTCGCCTCCCAGTGAGTGCAGAACGCGTGGTAGGCACGGGCAGATTCGAACTGCCGACCTGTCGCTTAGGAGGCGACCGCTCTATCCATCTGAGCTACGTGCCCGCAATCATCTTCATTATATCTTTGCTGCGTAGCGCTTCAAGCCTTTACGCCCGATGTCGGTGCGGAAGTGCAAGCCCTCGAAGTGAATCAGGCGCGCGGCGGCATATGCGTTGTCGATGGCGGCGCCCAGGTCCGCGCCGGATGCGGTCACGCCAAGCACGCGGCCGCCGGCGGTCTCGAGTCCGGTGGGACTCGTGCGCGTGCCGGCGTGGAAGACCGTGGCGCCGGTGGCTTCCGCTGCGTCGATTCCGTGGATCGGCTTACCGGCGGTAAAGGCGCCAGGGTAGCCGCCAGACGCCAGCACCACGCACACGGATGGCCCGGGCTGCCATTTCAGCCGTGTGTCAGGGAGCGTGTTGCGCGCCGCCGCCATGAGCAGCGGCGCCAGGTCGCTTTCGATCCTGTGCATGATCGGCTGCGTCTCCGGATCGCCCAGCCGCACGTTGAACTCCAGCACCTTGGGACCATCGGCCGTCATCATCAATCCGGCATACAGGAATCCGGTGAAGCCAGTAGCTTCCACGGTGGGACGGATGATGCGGTCGAGGATTTCGCGGCTCTGATCGGCAGTCAGGATGCGCGAGTCGCAGTATGCGCCCATTCCACCTGTGTTGGGGCCGGTATCGCCGTCGAAGACCGCTTTATGATCCTGCGTGGGTTCGAGTGGAATCACGTTGCGTCCATCGCTGAGGACGATGTAGCTGATCTCTTCGCCCGCTAGAAATTCTTCCACCACGAAAGGCGGCTTCAGGGACGACACCGCCGCCTCCGCCATCCTACGGTCTTCAGCGACCACCACACCCTTGCCTGCGGCCAGGCCGTCCGCTTTGATCACCACCGGGTAGGTGAAGCGATCGAGCGCGCGGCGCGCTTCGGTAGCATCGTGGGCTGCGCAGAAGGCGGCTGTCGGGATTTTACTTTTCACTAGAAAGTTCTTTGCAAATAGCTTACTGCCTTCCAGCCGAGCGGCAGCCGCTGTAGGGCCAAAGATCGCCCGGCCGCTTGCGCGAAATGCATCCACAACACCAGCCACCAGCGGCGCCTCTGGTCCCACAACTGTCAGATCGGCATCCACAGCGTTAGCGACTGCCAGGTATGCAGCCGGCGACCCATCGCCGCCGGGCAGGCACGCGGCAACCTGTGCGATGCCCGGATTGCCGGGCATGGCGAAGACCCGCTCCACCTGGGGACTTTGCGCGATTCGCCACGCCAGCGCGTGCTCGCGCCCGCCACCGCCAATGATCAATACCTTCATAGCCGTTACAATGATAACAATGCTCGAGAAGTACGACGTTGTGGTGATCGGGGCTGGACACGCGGGATGCGAAGCAGCACGGGCCTGCGCTCGCATGGGTTTGAAGACCGCCATGGTCACCATGAACCTGGATCTGATTGCGCAGATGTCATGTAATCCGGCGATAGGCGGCATCGCCAAGGGTCACCTGGTGCGTGAGATTGACGCGCTGGGCGGAGTGATGGGTGAGGTTACTGATGCCGTCGGAATTCAGTTCCGGCTGCTCAACACCAGCCGCGGGCCTGCCGTATGGTCGCCGCGCGCGCAATGCGACAAGAAGCTCTACCGCATGCGCATGCGCGAAGTGCTGGAGCGCGAACCGAATCTGCGCATCAAGCAAGCCGAAGTTGCATCGCTCGAGATCTCCAATATCGGCGAACGGCGTGCCACGGGCGTGCGGTTGCGCGATGGGCGAACAATCAGCGCTGGTGCGACCATCGTCACTACCGGAACGTTTTTGAACGGCCTGGCGCATGTGGGTGAGACACAGTATAGCTGCGGCCGCAATGGTGAAGCGCCATCGCAGCTCCTGGGAGAGCAACTGCGTACTTTGGGATTGAAGTGGACCCGTTTGAAAACGGGAACACCTCCCCGGCTGGATGGCCGCACTATCGACTGGAGCCGCTTCGAGCCACAGCACGGCGATCCTGAGCCGACACCGTTCTCTTTCCTCACCGATAGAATCGACCGGCCCCAGGTGGCCTGCCACATCGGGTACACCACCGAGGAAACGCATCGCATACTGCGCGAAGCCATACCACGCTCGCCTTTGTATAGTGGTCAGATCGAAGGAGTGGGGCCGCGGTATTGTCCGTCCATCGAAGACAAGATCGTCAAGTTCCCAGACAAGCTCCGACACCAGATTTTCTTGGAGCCCGAAGGACTCGACACGAACGAAGTGTATGTCAATGGCATGTCCACGAGCATGCCCATCGACGTACAGGCCGCCATCGTGGCATCGGTGCCTGGGTTAGAAGGCGCGGAGATGATTCGGCCAGGCTACGCCATCGAGTATGATGCAGTCGATCCGCGGGAGTTGAGCCACACACTGGAAGTGAAGTCGATCCGCGGTTTGTACCTTGCCGGGCAGATCAACGGTACCTCCGGATATGAGGAAGCTGGGTGTCAAGGGCTGGTTGCCGGAATCAACGCAGCATGTGCCCTGCGCGAGAGTCCACCGGTCGTGATCGGGCGAACTGAGGGCTACACGGGCATCCTGATTGATGATCTGATCACGAAAGGCGCCGACGAGCCGTACAGGATGTTCACATCCCGGGCGGAGTTCCGGTTGCATCTGCGCATCGATAACGCAGACGAGCGTCTCACTCCGATTGGCCGTACGGCGGGACTGGTCAGGGACGACCGTTGGCAACTCTTCTCACGGAAGGCTCGCCAGAAGGAACTGCTCACTGCGGCACTGTGCAAGCATCAGTACGGGCAGTGGCTCAAACGGCCGGAGGCTTCGATTGGCGAGATTGGTGCGTGGGTGCGCGATTCACTGGGCGAGGAACCTGTGCGCGGGTTGCTGAGCACCGTCGAGACCGAAATCAAATATAACGGCTATATTGCGCAGCAGGAACGGCAAATTGAGCATCTGAAGCATGCTGAGAGGCGGCCTATTCCGGCCACCTTCGGGTTTGGCGGCATACCTGGCTTGTCGCGCGAGATTCGTGAGAAGTTGGAGCTCGTGCGCCCGGAAACCTTGGGACAGGCGGCCCGGATACCTGGCGTTACGCCGGCGGCTGTTGCAATTCTGGACGTCTACTTGAGCATGGGCCGTGTTTGCTGAAATATTGCTGGCCAAGCTGGCGGGGATCTGCGAGATATCGGACCCTCAAATTGAGCTCATGCAGCGGCACTTTGAGTTGTTGAGCCGTTGGAACAAGAAGCTGAACCTCATCCGGTTTCAAACGCTCGAAGAGGCGGTTGAGCGGCACTATGCTGAATCGGTGTTCGCCGCTTGTCATTTGCCGCCGGCGGTGGCATCCCTCGGAGACATCGGCTCGGGTGCGGGATTTCCTGGAATCCCGATCGGCATCATGAGACCGTTGGCTTCGATTGTATTAATTGAATCGCACCAACGGAAAGCCGCGTTCTTACGGGAGGCCTCCCGAGCCCTGCCTAACGTTCGGGTAATCGCCAGGAGAGCCGAGGACATCGAAGACCGCTTCGATTGGGTTGTTTCGCGGGCTGTTCGCTATTCAGAGATAGCCGCAGCACTAAAGAAACTGGGGCAACGGGCCGAACTATTAACTGGGGAAGTACTGGCGTCGGATCTTATTGGATTCGAATGGGAAGAGCCGATTCGCCTCCCCTGGGGTGAGCGCCGTTACTTGTGGATCGGCCACCAAGCCGTTTCCCGTTTCACGTGAAACCAAGCAGGGCTGTGTTCCACGTGAAACAGCCAATCGTGGTAGCATGGCGGCTTGGGAAAGATCCTCGCCATTACTAATCAGAAGGGCGGTGTCGGAAAAACAACGACTTCAATCAATGTCGCTGCCGCCTTAGCTGCTAACGACCTTCACATTTTGGTCATTGATTCCGACCCGCAGGGAAACGCCACGACCGGCCTGGGAGCGGCCAAGGATCCCGAACGCCCTAGTCTGTATCAGGTCCTCCTGGGTGGTGCGGAACTAGTCGATGCGGTCGTACACACTGGGTTCGAAGGATTGGATTTGGTTCCCGGCGACAAGAATCTGGTCGGCGCAAACCTCGAATTAGTGGATACACCGCGGCGTGAATTCCGCCTGCACGACAAGGTAAGCATTGCCCGAGCTCAATATGATTTCATCCTGATCGACTGCCCGCCGGCGCTCGACCTCCTCACCCTGAACGCGCTGATTGCAGCCGATTCTGTGCTCATTCCAATCCAATGCGAATTCTTCGCACTAGAAGGTATTTCAGAGCTTATGGACACGATCGGGCGGATCCGGGACGCTTTCGATCACCCACTCGAGATCGAGGGAATCTTGCTGACGATGTTCGATGACCGCACGAACCTGGCACGCCAGGTAGCCGCCGATCTGAGGGATTTTTTCCGCGATCAGGTTTTCGAGACCGTAATTCCGCGCAGCATCCGCCTGGCGGAGGCGCCCAGTCACGGCCAGACCATCCTGGCCTATGACGTCCGGTCGCGTGGCGCCGAGAGCTACATCCGTCTCGCCAAGGAAATTCTGGATCATGAACAAAAACGTGGACAATCCGCGTAGGGCGCTCGGTAGAGGCCTCACCACCCTACTGCCGACCCGCCCCACAGCACCGCCTATCGCTGAACCTTCGCATCCTGGCGATGAGGTCACGCAACTGTCAATCGACACTATCGAGCCGAATCCGCTGCAACCGAGGCGGGTCTTCCATCAGGAGCGAATTCAGGAGTTAGCGCAGTCGATCCGTGCTAATGGCATTATCCAGCCATTGGTTGTACGCCGCCACGGCGAGAGGTATCAGTTGGTGGCCGGCGAACGCCGGTGGCGCGCTGCCAGAATTGCCGGAGTCGGTCGAGTTCCAGTGGTGATTCAGGAGATACCCGATGAACGGCTGCTCGAAATTACACTCATCGAAAACATCCAGCGCGAGGATTTGAACCCGATTGAAGCAGCGCAAGCATTCGACCGCCTGTGCCGGGAGCTGCAATTGAGTCACGACGAGGTTGGCAGCCGGACTGGGAAGGATCGGTCCACAATAGCCAACCTGATCCGCCTGCTGCAATTGCCTCCGGACATTCAGCAGTTGATTGCCGAGCGACGCCTGTCCGCCGGTCATGCGCGGTGCCTTCTCACGCTTCCGACGGCCGAACTGCAACGAGAAGTCGCCGAAAAATCAGTTGCGCAGGGCTGGTCGGTCCGGCAGGTGGAGCGGCTTACCCAGCGCATGATGGAAGAGCGTAAGCCCAAGGCAGTGGATGAAGTTAAGGCGGATCCAAATGTTAAGGCGGCTATCGAACAGTTGGAGCGAGTGCTGGGCACCAAGGTGCGTATCATCGAGCGCGCGCGCCAAAAGGGGCGGATCGAGATTGACTATTATTGCACGGAAGACTTGGATCGAATATATACCGTGATCGTGGGAGAAACGACGTAACTATTTTAGAATCTTAAGGATAGAAGCAAGTTCAGTGCGAATCCCGGCCAGTGGGTTGAACAGCTCCCGCTGCTGCTCAGCTACGCGGACCTTGTTGATTTTGGCTTCGTTTTGTAAAGATTGCCGCGCGCCTTCAATTGTGTATCGCATATCGTACAGCAGATGCTTAATTTTCAACAGCAATTCTACGTCCTTACGGCGATATAGCCGGTGGCCGGTCCCTGATTTTTTTGGCGCCAGGCTCGGGAATTCAGTTTCCCAATAGCGTAGGACATAGGGCTCAACGGCCAGCAGGCCGGCCACCTCGCCGATTCTGAAGTACAGCTTGTCCGGTATCTCGGGGGCTTCCTGGGGTATCGCCGGATCGGTCATTGGTCTTTCGTCATCCTACCCTACACCGTGGAGTGGCGCAATGCATCGCGCAGTACATCCGGCAAAGGTTGAGCCCGGCCCGGCCGGCCTACACACACGACCACGATGATCCCCTCCGCGGCGAGTTTGCCGTCTTTCGAGGCGGCGAAGCCCAGAGTATATGACGATGTGCCTACGCGTTTCACTGAGACCGCGATGTCCAACTCGTCGTCGAATCCGACGGCCGAGCGGTACTCGCATTCCACGCGCACGCGCGGGAACCCGATATCCGGTTGATGGTGATAACAGTATCCCAACGACCGCAGAAACTCGATTTCCGCGGATTCGAAATAGCGCAGCATGGCGGTGAAGTGGATGCGGCCGGATACGTCCGTGTCGACGAACGCGACCCGCACGCGGTGCGTGAAATTGGGCATCGGAATCTATTTTTCAGGTTTGGCGAAGGCGTTCTCCTCGAGCGGCGCATTGTTCTTGATCTCGGAGAATTTGAAGATCATGGTATTGTCCGGCGACCGCTGTTCGATGACTCCCGGCAGTTTGATCCCGTCCACGTCGCGATAGTCGCGGTACAGGACTTCGTACTGCACGATACCGTCTTCCAGGGTGACGCGCTCGAAGTCGCGTTTCACGAGCAGACCACTCTCAGCATCGAAGTAGAGCTTTTCAGCGGGGCCGCTCGCGGGAGTGGCCTCGATTACGTTAGCAGCGCGGCCATTCACCTTCTCGGGCGCGGCCGCCTCCATTTTAGGGAACAACTCCTTCAGGCGCACTTCGCGGTAGAAGTGGTGATCGCGCTTGGCGATCGCCAGGTCGGTGTTGCTCATGGCATGCATACCGGAATCCGGATTTTTTTCCCACCCATTGTCACCGTCCAGTACGGTTTCAACGACGCCAAAACCGGCGATATCCATCGTCAGGCGGTAGCTGCCCGGCGCCCTGGCCAGCATCTGCATGGGAGCCGTTACCTCGTCATCAGGAATCTCCACGGTGCCTTTCATGACGCGCGTGGTCACCTTTTCATAGGCAGCCTGACCGCCCAATGCCTGGGAATATTTTTCCAGAATCTGGTCGACACTGGTTTGCGCCAGCGCCGGCGCAACCATCAACAACCCGAAGATCAGGTATCGGGAACTCATGTATGCCTCCCGGGCAGCGCAACACGCAGCCCACAGTCTACAATAAATCTTTTATGCATCTACAGGAAGTCGTCGAAGCGGAAGGCCACCTGATCGACTCCCACGTGATGGAGAACATCTTCGACAAGGTGGTGGAGCATCAGGGCCGCTTCGAGGTGGAGCAGTTCCGCATCGGCCGCACTAACAGCGAGCCCTCCTACCTGCGCCTGAAAGTGGAAGCGCCCTCGAGCGAGCTGATGGCGCATCTGCTCGAAGACCTGCTGTCGCTGGGCTGCGCGGCAGTGGATTCAGGCGACGCCGTTCTCCGCGCCGTCGAACGCGACTGCTGCGCGCCGGAGGATTTCTATTCCTCCACCAACCATCGGACCTTCGTGCGCTACGACCAGCAATGGCTGGAAGTCGAAAACCAGCGCATGGATGCGCTGATCTTGGTTTCAGATGGCCGCGCGTGGTGCCGGCGCCTGCGCGATATACGGGCAGGCGACCGCGTGGTTTGCGGCATGCGCGGCATTCGCGTGGCGCCCGAATCAAAGGAGCGCGACCGGCTGGCGTTTGCCTTTATGGCCAACGGCATATCGTCCGAGCGGCAGGTGGAAACTGCCGTACGGCAGACCGCGGCGCTGATACGGCAAGCCCTCGAGCAGAAACTCAGAGTGGTGGTGGTGGCGGGTCCGGTAGTGGTGCACACGGGCGGCGTACAGGGCCTGGCTGCACTGATACGCGGCGGCTTCGTGCACGTCCTGCTGAGCGGAAACGCCTTGGGCGTTCACGATGCGGAAGCCGCTTTGTTCGGCACCTCGCTGGGGGTGAGGCTGGCGGATGGACGCCAGGAAGAGCACGGGCACCGCAATCACATGCGCGCCATTAATGCGATCTACCGTGCGGGCGGCGTGCGCCAGGCCGTGGAGAGCGGGCGCTTACGCTCCGGTATCCTCTACGAATGCGTGCGCGCCGGCGTGCCGTTTGTGCTCGCGGGCAGTCTGCGTGATGATGGTCCGCTGCCCGATACAATCACCGACATGAACGCGGCGCAGGACGCTTACGCCGAGCAACTGAAGGGAGCGGGCCTGGTGCTGTGCCTGGGATCGATGCTGCATTCCATCGCTACGGGCAACATGCTGCCCAGTTGGGTGAAAATCGTGTGCGTGGATATTAACCCGGCGGTCGCGACGAAGGTGAGCGATCGCGGCACCGGGCAAGCCGTGGGCGTTGTGGCCGATGTCGGCATGTTCCTGGACCTGCTGGCGAAGACCGTGGCGGCCCAGCCATGAAACGGGCCTACACTGACGAGCACGCGGCGGCAGGCATTGACGCCGCGCTGCCCGAAATTGAAACGTGGCCCAATCAGTTCCTCGATTATGAAATCGAGATTGTGATTCCGGAGTTCACTTCCGTCTGCCCCAAGACCGGGCTGCCGGATTTCGGCAAGCTCACGCTGCGATATGTTCCCGACAAGAAATGCCTGGAGCTGAAATCTTTGAAGCTGTATCTGCTGGCCTATCGCAACCTGGGCATTTTCTACGAGAACGTCGTGAACCGGTTTTTGCGCGACGTGGTGGCGGCGGCGAAGCCCGTCAGCGCTACGGTCACCGGTGAATTCACGCCGCGCGGCGGACTGCATTCCAAAATTACAGCTAGCTGGAGCAAGCGTGGACACCGATGAATTGACGGCCATTCTGCAGGAAGTCCGCGACCGCGTGACGGCGCGCCATCCGGAATCGGCAGCTTCGGCTATGCCGCTGCCGGACCTGATGCCGCTGTTGCACGCGCGGGATGCCGCTGAAGCAAAAGTAGCGGCCATCGGTACGGTGAATCCGAGGAAGGGCGGACCGCTGAACTGGGTGGTCCAGCAGCTCAAGAAGACCATTGCCCGCGCGCTCGACTGGCACGTACGGGAACAGGTGGAGTTTAATCGCAATGTGATGGCTTGCGTGCAGGCCACGCTGGAAGTGTTGGAGGAGACCCGCCGCGCACTGACGATGGCCGAGGAACTGAGGGACATCCGCGCGCATTGGGCGGGTTTGCGCGCGGAGTGGGAACACAAGCTGGTGGCCAACGAAACCAAGCTCCTGCGCGGTCTGGCCGATTTGAATGCCGCATTTCAACATCGCGCGGGCCAAACCGAAGGCTTCTTTCGCGACCAAATTAAGCTGCAACATACGGATTTCACGGCGGCGGTGGAACGCAGCGGCGTGGATATTCAGAAGCGGCTGTGGGCGGACCTGGAGCGGATCCGGCTGGATTACGAGCGTCTGATTCATGCCGAGCTGCGGGTAATCCGCCAGCGCGCGGCGGTGAGCGCCGCGGCCACAGTCTCCGTTGCATCTCCACCGGTTGTTCAGGCGGCGCCGCTGGAGTTCGACTACGGCCGCTTTGCGGAACGCTTCCGCGGCTCGGAGGATTACGTCAAGAGCGGCCAGCGATTTTACCTGCCGTACTTCACGGGCCGGCGGGACGTGCTGGATATCGGCTGCGGGCGCGGCGAATTTCTGGAGCTGATGCGCGAAGCGGGAGTGCCGGCGAGCGGCATCGACTTAAGCCGGGAATCCGTGGACACCTGCCGCCATAAAGGCCTGGAAGCGGAAACCGCCGATCTGTTTGCTTACCTGGCGGATCTGCCGGAAAGATCGCTGGACGGCATTTTCAGCGCGCAGGTGGTGGAGCATCTGCCACCCGAACGTCTGCCGGAAATGATCCGGCTGGCCGCGTCGCGCCTGCAGCCCGACGGGGTGCTGGCGATTGAAACGCCCAATCCGGAGTGCCTGGCCATCTTTGCTTCGCACTTTTACCTCGACCCGACACATACCCGCCCGGTGCCGCACGCACTGCTGGCATTCTACATGGAGGAATATGGATTGGGACTGATCGAGGTGCACCGGCTCTCCCCCGCCATCGAGTCCATGCCGGCTCTGGGGGCCCTGCCTTCAGAGGTCCGGGATGCGTTTTTCGGCGGCCTGGATTACGCCATCCTGGGGAGGAAGCTATAAGCCATCGCCGGCGCGAGATCGAAATCAAACTGGCGCTGCCCAGCGCGGCTGAGGGCCGCCGACTGATGCGCGCCGGCGGATTCCGGATCGCAAAACGGCGGGTATTCGAAGCCAACATACTGCTCGATACGGATCGAGGTGAGTTGGGCCGCACGGGCCGCCTGCTACGCATTCGCCAAGCCGGCCGCCAGGGTATTCTCACCTACAAGGGTCCGGAGACCTCGGGCAAATATAAGGACCGCGAAGAACTCGAGATCCAGATTTCCGATCCCTCGCAACTGGGCGAGATACTGTCGCGCCTGGGATTTGTTCCCACTCTTCGCTACGAGAAGTACCGTGCGGAATATCAGCGATCAGGTGAAAACGGCCGGGCGATGCTCGACGAAACGCCGATCGGAGTGTACCTGGAACTGGAAGGCGCGCCGACCTGGATCGACCGCAATGCCAGGCGGCTGGGCTTTCCGGAGTCGGCCTACATAACCGCGAGTTATTACGGTTTGTATGCGGACTATTGCCGGCGGCACGGCGTCCCGCTAAAGGAGCTGACCTTCGCGGATGTCCCGGCGGTTACGCCTTCTTCTTCGCCTCGCCTCGTCCCATCGCCTGTATCTCGCTGAAGTCCACGCGCCGGTGCTCGTCCATCGCGAGATTGGAGAGAATCACCGCGGTGGAGTCGTTTAGCCCTATTTCCAGGTTGGCCTTCGGCTTACGGTTCAGATCCTTGCAGGAAAGGAAAAACTCTTCGAGCTCGACGGTCACAGGATTGCGCTCTTCCTCAGGCGCCATGATGCCCTTGCTATAGAGCCAGCGCCGCGCGAATTTCGTTTCGCGCTGCAGGAACGAGTCGCTGGCGGCCTGGGAATCTTTGGGCAGCAGCAGCGGAATACCGCGTGAAGCGGCGGCGGTGGTCATGGTGGCACCGGCCTGGAAAGCTTCCTTCTTGTCGGTGGCCTTCTTCACTTCCGGGGCGGAAACCGGCTTGGGCTCGCGATACCAGAGAGCGGTCGCCGGGTGGTTATCGTCGCCGATGGTGATCTCGATGGCGCCCGCCGTGCCCATGATCACTTCGCCGAATTCCTGGCGTTGCGCCTGCAGCAGGTCGAGGTGTGAACTGGTGCTGATGGAGCTGTACAGCAGCTTGCGCCCGTTCGGGTAGACGTAGATCAACTGGATGTTGTCGTAAACATCGCGGCCGTCTTTGAACGTATCGATGCCGCCCACGCCGATGACATATTCGGGCGGCGAGCCGAACATCCAGTCGGCCACGTCGATCTGATGCGAAGCGAGTTCGGCGGTGTTGCCGCCGGCGTATTCGCGGTACATGCGCCAGTTGATTTTGCGCTCGAGCGAAGGATCGGGCACGGGACGACGCTGGCTGGAATTGCGGTGCCATTGCCCGCGAATGTGGGTGACGTTCCCAAGCACTCCCTGATCGATCATCTGCTTGCACACCTGGTAGAACTGGCTGTAGCGCCGCTGCAAGCCGACTTGCATCACTTGCTTGGGATGCTCGCCCACCAGGGCGCGCAGCGCGTGAACTTCTTCCGGTTTGTGCACCAGGCTCTTTTCGCAGAAGACATGCTTGCCCGCCTGCAGGCTGTCCTTGGTGATGGGAAAGTGCTCGTAGAGCGGCACGGCGATCAGCACAGCGTCAATGTCTTTACGGGCCAGCAGCTCGCGGTAATCTTTGTAAGCCGCCGGATTGTTGCCGGCCGTGTCGACGCCCTTCTTGAGATTGACGTCCCAGTTGTCGCAGACCGCGATGCAGCGGCCGGCGTCGGTTTCGTGGAGATGCTTCAGGAGGTAGGTGCCACGGCTGCCGGTTCCGATGAAGCCATACTGAACCTGGTCATTAGCGGCATGAACCTTTTGGATGAAGGGCGCGCCTTGAGCGGCGGGGAGGGCGGCGGCCACGGCCGTCACGGCGCTGGCCGCCTTCACAAAATCGCGGCGGGTGACATCGTTGTCTTGTGCCATGCTGGCTCCAAAAGAAGATTAAGAGTATTTTGTTCAAATTGTAGCATGACAACCTCTTAACGGCCGGAGGGAAGAAAGCCGAACGACATGATGGCGTCGCCCAGCGTGCGCGGGTCGCCCGAAGCGTGAAACGCGGGGCTGGCGAGCAACTCGACCTCCACCGGCCCGGCGGGACCGGGCGGCAGCGGCCAACGCACGATACGGATTCCCAGATCCGTGATGTGGGCCGTCCCCAACGGCACGCTGTTCAAACGCACACTGAGATCGCTGTGGCCAATGGTATTCAACAACTGGGGTCCGATATTCACGACCAGCTCGAATTGGGCGGCCCGCGGCGCGCGGTACAAACGAGCTGTGGCGCGCGGAGCGGCCCAGCGGTAACCTTCCTCGAGCGCATACCAGCCATCGGTCAACTGCCAGACAGGCGTCACCTCGTTCATCGAGACGTAGGTGGTGTCCAGGGTTTCCGGAGTGCGCACCGCAATCCAAAGATGGCGGCGCGGCTGGACCCACACCAGGGTGGCCAGGCGGAGGCTCTGAAACTGGGACGCCGCCGCCGGATCGTCCATCGGAGCGACTTTCACGTTCGTGTCCGGGAGGAGATAGCGCAGGGCGCCGGCCGCTCCCCAGTGGGAGAGGGCCGGCGGCAGACCATGATACAGGAAGAGCGGGACGCCCTTGAAGGTGGGAGCGGCGGCCCGCAGCTGCTCGATATAGGCACGGTCGTCGGCGTCTTCGGCGAGTTTCCGGCTGCGGTATTCCCGTAGATCGAGGTAGGTCCATGGTATCCAGGCGGCCAGGAACACAGCGGCCAGGAAGCCGAACCGGCCGTCGGCGAGGGAGGCAAACATCATCACCACGCCGGTCAGGGGCACGTACCAATAGGCGCTAAAAAGACGCCCGGGGAGAAAAAGCAGAGGAACGAAGAACAGCGCGGTGACCGCCAGGCCCAGCCACATCAAGCGATTTCGCCGTACCACGGGCAGCGCCAGGAGCGCGAAGCCGGCAAAGGGAATTCCCAACAGGGCCGCGGCGTAAAACCTAGCGCTGGAGATCACGGCCGCAGGGGTGAAACGGAATGCGTAAAGGTTCTCTTCGTTGGGGTTCAGGAAGATGCCCTGCAATCCGAAAGAGAGCGAAACGGCCAGGAAGGGGATCAGCGGTTTCCACCGGCGCTGGCCGAACCATAGCTCATAGCAAGCGAACACTGCTGGCAGCATGACCGCCAGTTCCTTGGATTTGTAGGCCAGCCAGAAGGCCACGAACGAGAGGACCCAACGGCGTTTTATCCAGGCCAGCAGGCTGAGCAGGCAGAAGGCGGCGCAGAAAAGATCGAAGGCGTACATGGGTTTCCAGTACACATCGAACACGGCCATTTGAAAAGCGAAGAACAAAGCGCCGGCGCCGGCCGCGAAACGGGACGCGCCGAGATTGCTGAGGACCAGCCACAGCAGCCAGACATTGAGCAGATGAAGTAGATGCAGGGGCAGCAGGTAGCGCCGGAAATCGAGGCCGAAAGCGCGGCTCATGAACCGGAAATAGAGATGGCCGACCGGGCGGAAGTTACGGGCGTTGTATACCGGGTTGACCAGATCGCGGACGAAATCTGCGACAGGAATTTGGGGTGTCCAACCGATGCTGTCCAGCTCGTCGGCCGAGAAGAAGCCTTTGTAGGCGCCACGGTTGGCGATGAAGAATAGCAGGGCCATGGCGAGGAATGCAGCCGGCCAGATCCACTTACGCATAGTTGGAATGACCCTTGATGTTACAACACGGCGAAGGGCGCTACCCGCTCCTGATATCATGGGCTGGTGACATGGCGTTGATCGCCGTTTCCGGACAACCGGGTTGCCGCTTCGAAGAAGTGGCGCGCCTGTGCGCGCACCGCCTCGTATTCGAATTGGTGAATGAGTCGCGCATCCAGTCGCTCATCGAGAGCGAGTTTGGCGCGGAGGTGCGCGCACACCAGAAGGCCCGCGGCGACCTGGTAGCGTCCATCCTGGCGCGGTTAGCCACCGAACATCACCTGGTCTACTGCGCGGCGGGCGCGGAGATGCTCTCGCGCCAGTTTCCGGGCGCCTTGCGGGTCAACGTGACGGCTCCGGATTCCGTGCGGATCGGGAACCTGATGCTGGACCGCCGGCTGCCGCGCGCGGCCGCACGGCAACTGCTCCGCGAGCTGGATGCGGCGCAGCGGGTTCAATCGAAGGGCACCACCGGCCGGGCGATGGCGCCACCCTACTGGTTCGATGTGATCCTGAACGCCGAATCCATGGACTCCGAGCAAATGGTGGAGATGATCCAGGGCTCCGTGCGTGCGCTGGGCCTGAAGGAGCGTGGATTTTTGTCAGCGGCGGCCGAAGCTCAAATCCAGTTCCAGATCCGCCTCCGCCTGTCGCGTCACGGGATCGTGCCCTCCGGGGCCGTGCGCCTGCAGGACAAAATATTCGCGCATCAGAGCGAGCGAGTCTTCGCCAACCTGCTGGACTTTTACCGCATCGCCTGGGAGTACGAGCCGCGCAGTTTTCCGATACAGTGGGATGCGGAGGGGCGCATCGCGGAAGCGTTCACGCCCGATTTCTATTTGCCGGAGTTCGAGCTGTATGTGGAACTGACCACCATGAAGCAATCCCTGGTGACGCGCAAGAACCGCAAGATCCGGCTACTGCGGGAGCTGTATCCGCATCTGAACATACAGGTCTTTTATCAGAAAGATTTTGAGGACCTGGTCTTCAAGTACGGCCTGGCGGAGCGGCCCGCGCAGGTATGAGCAAGGATTCCCCGGCGATCGAGCGCGTGCTGTTCACCGAAGAGCAGATCGCGCAGCGCATCCAGGAGGTAGCCGCCGAGATCAGCGAACACTACCGGGGGAAGACTCTTAAGCTGATTGGCGTGCTGAAAGGCTCCATCTTTTTTCTGACGGCGCTGGCGCGGCAGATCCAGATTCCGGTGAAGATCGATTTTCTGGCGATTTCGACTTTCTCGAACAAGACCAGCGCGCCCGGCGTGGTGAGGATCGCCAAGGACCTGGACGAGACCATCGAGAACGAGGATGTGCTGCTGGTGGAGGATATCGTGGACACCGGATTGACGCTGCGCTATCTGCTGCAGACGCTCTCCAGCCGGGGTCCCAACTCGCTGGCGGTGTGCACTTTTCTGGACCGCAATTCGCGGCGGCTGGTGCAGATCCCCGTGGAGTTCCGGTGTTTCGAGATTCCGGACCGGTTCGTAATCGGATTCGGCCTCGACTACAACCAGCTCTACCGCAATCTGAGCTACGTGGCGGTGATGAAGACCGGCCGCGAATAGGCGCGGAAGCGCGAAGAGAGCCGCGGCTTATAATGAGTTTTTCAAAACGGATAAATCATGTCTACTACTACCGATAAGTTTGTCGATCAGAATCGGGAACGCCTTCTGGAAGAACTGAAGACGTTCCTGCGCATTCCCAGTATCAGCACGTTGCCTGAGCATCGCGGCGATATCGACCGCGCCGCGCAATTCGTGGCGGACAGCCTGGGCCACGTGGGGATGGAGAATGTCGAGGTCATCCAGACCGCCAAGCATCCGCTGGTCTATGCGGATTGGATGCACGCACCGGACAAACCCACGGTGCTGTGCTACGGCCATTACGATGTACAGCCGGCGGATCCGCTGGAACTGTGGGAGAGTCCGCCGTTCGAGCCGACGCTGCGCAACGGGAATCTCTATGGACGCGGCACCGCCGACGATAAAGGCCAGATGTACAGCCATGTGAAAGCCATCGAAGCGCTGCGGACGGCCGGCGAAACGCTGCCGGTGAACCTGAAGTTTCTGGTGGAAGGCGAGGAAGAGGTGGGCGGCGAATCCATCGCCAAGTACGTAGCCGAGAATCCCGAGAAGCTGAAGGCGGATGTAGCGCTGGTTTCGGATACGGAGCTTTTCGCCGAAGGCATCCCCACGTTGTGCATCGGGCTGCGCGGACTGGTGTACATGGAGCTGGAGTCCACCGGACCGTCGCGCGATCTGCATTCGGGCCTTTACGGCGGCGCGTCGCCCAACCCCATTTTTGGACTCGTGGAATTACTCTCCAAGGTGAAGAATGCGAACGGCGTGATCCAGGTTCCGGGCATCTACGAGGATGTGCAGCCGCCGGCGCCCGCCGAAAGGCGAAGCTGGAAGCGCCTGCCGTTCAGCGAAGAGGAATTTCTGAAGAAGGAAGTGGGCGCCACCGAGTTGACCGGTGAACGGAAGCCATCCGTGCTGGAGCGGGTGTGGGCGCGTCCGACCTTTGAGGTGCACGGCATTGCCGGCGGGTTCACCGCGGCGGGGGCCAAGACGGTAATCCCGGCCAAGGCCACTGCCAAGATCAGTTTCCGGCTGGTGCCGAATCAGAACCCCGACAAAATCGTGGCTGCGTTTCGCGAATTCGTGCAACAGCACACACCCAAGGGCATTCAGTTCGAGCTGCGGGTGCTGAGCGCCGGTCCGGGACTGGTGGTGAATCCGGACCATCCCGCCATCAAGGTGGCGGCGAAGGCCTTCAGCGACGTTCTGGGCAAGAAGACGGTGTTCATCCGCTCCGGCGGCTCGATTCCGATCGTGGGGGATTTCGCCAATCACCTGGGGATTCCGACGGTGCTGATGGGCTTCGGCCTGCCAGACGACGGTCTGCACTCGCCGAACGAGAAGTACTGCCTGGAGAATTACTACCAGGGTATCAAGACGGTGGCGCATTTCTTCGAGAAGTACGGCGCGGCGGCGAAGTCTTGAGGTATACTAGCCCTCCAGTATGCGGGAAGATCAAGGCAGTCTCGGCCGCCGCGCGTTTCTGGCGACGGCCATAGCATCCGCCGGGCTGGCCCCCCGGGCCGCGCGCGCGCAACGCGACTGGACCGGCCACGAGCCGGTACGTTATCCCGACCCGGACATCCTGGTCCTCGACAAGCGCTTCGCGAAATACAAAGTCAACAACACGCCCATTCGCCGGCTGCGAACCGGGATGTTGTGGGCGGAGGGTCCGGCATGGAACGGCGCCGGACGCTACCTGGTGTGGAGCGATATCCCCAACAACGCGCAGATGCGCTGGCTGGAGGAGGACGGGCACGTCAGCACGTATCGCAGTCCCAGCGGCAACAGCAACGGCAATACCTTCGACTATCAGGGCCGCCTGCTTTCCTGCGAGCATCTGAACCGGCGCGTGGTGCGCTACGAACCGGACGGCACGGCGACAGTGCTGGCGGACAAGTGGAACGGCAAGCCGCTCAACGCGCCGAACGATATCGTGGTGCATCCGGACGGCGCCATCTGGTTCACCGATCCGGGCTACGGCATTCTGGCCGCCTATGAAGGCTCGCGCGCTGAGATGCAGTTGAAGGAAGCGGTTTACCGCATCGACGGCCAGAGCGGCAAGATGGAGAAGGTGACCGACGAGATGTACAAGCCGAACGGCCTGTGCTTCTCACCCGATTACAAGAAGCTGTACATCGTGGACACGGGCGCGTCGCACTATCCCGAAGCGCCGCGCAATATAAGGGTGTACGACGTGGCCGATTCCCGCGGCCTGCGCAACGGCCGCGAGTTCGTCAACATGGGCAAAGGCATGTCGGACGGCATCCGCGCGGACGTGGACGGGAACATCTGGTCGGGGGCGGGATGGGCCGGCGCCGGGTATGACGGCGTACACATCTTCACGCCGGCGGGCGAGCGGATGGGGCAAATCCTGCTGCCGGAGGCCTGCGCCAATCTGTGTTTCGGCGGCAGCAAGCGCAACCTGTTATTCATGGCGGCGAGCCAGTCGCTATACGGCGTGTACGTGGAGACGCGCGGCGCGCACATCTGTTGAGATGTACGACGAGCTGGCCGCGTATTACCACCTGATCTTCGAGAGCTGGGACGCCTCGATGGCCCGGCAGGCGCTCATACTGGGGCCGCTGCTGGAGGCGGAATGCGGCAAGAACGCGGCGCTGATCCTGGATGCGGCGTGCGGCATCGGCACACAGGCTATCGGGCTGGCGATGCGTGGCCACCGGGTGACCGCTTCGGACCTGAGCGAAGCGGCGATTGTTCGCGCCCGCGCGGAGGCTGCCGCGCGAAAGCTGTCGATCCCGTTTTGGACCGCTGACCTGAGGGACTTGTCTGGGGCGCCAGGCGGCCCGTTCGATGTGGTTCTGATCGCCGACAACGCTCTGGCGCATCTGTTGACGGAGGACGATGTGCGGCAAGCGGCCGCCAGCGCCGCGCGCATGTTGCGTCCCGGCGGCATCCTGCTGGCCACCATGCGGGACTACGACACCTTGGCACGCGAGCGGCCCGTGGTCCAAGGACCGGCCTTTTATAACGACGCCGGACGACGCCGCATCGTGCACCAGGTGTGGGATTGGACCGGCGAGCGTCACTACACCATGCACCTATACATCGCGCGCGAGACGGGCTCGGGTTGGGAGAGCCATCACTTTACGGCGGCGTTCCACGCCTTGCCGCGCGCCGTGGTAGCGCGCGCGCTGGAGGACGCTGGGTTCGCGGCGGTGCGCTGGATTGATCCGGCCGGGAGCGGTTACTATCAGCCAATCGTGCTGGCGCGAGTTCACCACTGAACGCGCGTCACACTGTAAGGGCCTATGGTGACCGGGTTGGGCGAGGTGGTGGTCACGATTTGTACGCTGTTCTGATCGGCGGCGGTATTTTGGGCGGTATCGCTGGCGTTGGAGATAGAGGAAATTGTGACTGTCGTCTCGAGTAAGTTGCCCTCGACTTCTATAGCCATAGGTATGGTCGAGCCCGATTTGTTGGTGATCAGCAGGTAGTGGGTGCCATCCGCGCCTTGATACCCTTGTGCGAAGACCGCCGGTATGGGGTTGCCGTCGTATCCCTGAATCGGGACTGCCGGGCCGCCATACACAGCCGTGGCCCATGTGGCGTTGCTGCTGTTGATCGCCTGGTTGGCTATCTCCAGGGCCAGGGCACTGGTTGAGTAATAAAAGCTGAACTGCGTGTTGGGATTGGTCGCGGTATCGGTAGAATAGCTGGGATTGGCCACGGTTTCGGCAATGAGATAATTCTCGAAATCATTGACTGCCCGGATCATGCCCCCCGTGAAGGAGTTTCCGAGGTACAGTTCAGAGATTCCGACGGCTTTGACCTGCGAAACGGTGGACATTCGTGCGACATATTCCGCCAGGAAAATCGCATTATAAATATACGTCTGAAAAGCCATAGGGGGGCCGGAGGAATTCAGCTCGCTGATGAAGACCGGCGTGCTGGAGCCGATCAGGGGCTTCACGTAGGAATCGAAATACTCGGTAGTGCCGTGGGCCAGGATACCGTTGAGAGTCTGTTCCTCGTCTGAAGTACTGATACTGGTATTGGTGATGGGATACACGTGAAACGATACGGCATTCCAATACCGCGGCGAGTAAGCCGCCATGCCGCTGTCCCACGCCTGATAATCGCCTGCCTGCCAGTTAAACTGCCCCTGATAAAAGACCCCGGCGGTAGCGGTGGGATCGGCGGCCAGGATGTTCTTGTAATACGGGCTGTAGGCGGAGGCAGCGTAAGCGGCAGGAGTGGCGAAGATACTGGGGTACACATAAGGCTCGTTATCGAGTTCCCACTCGACCACGTGGGTCCCTTGCAGTTGGGCGGCGAGCGCCATTTTGTACGCCGAGTTCGCGTCGGTGTCGGTATAGCCGTTGAAGACCACCAGGCCGTTGGAGCCCAAGGTCTGCAGGAACGTTCCATACT